>DAINCT010000017.1:0-2791 GCA_036732245.1 Chloroflexota bacterium
GTGACCATTGTCGAACCGTCGGACCCCCAGCAATGGGGTTATGAGCCCAGGGAAACTACGATCGACGTCGGTCAGGCGGTGATGATTACCAACAGCGGGCGCACCAGCCACACCGCCTCGGCCAGTTCCGGCGAGTTTGACACCGGACTGATCACCGGCGGCGCCTCCGCTACGATCCGCTTCGATACGCCCGGCACGTACACCTACTTCTGCCAGCCGCATCCGTGGATGAAGGGGACGATCATCGTCCGCGGTCAAGGGGGAGCCGCCGCCGCCCCGGTTCAAACGAAAGCCACTCCATCGCTATCATCACCCAGCATCAACCCGTTCTGGGCGGTCGGGTTTGTTGGAATAATAATTGGCCTGGTGTATCTTGCCGGATTTGCGATCCGCCGGCGCTCGCACGAGCCGCGACCGGAGCCACCGGGTACATCGGGTTAGGCCGCGTCTGTCTGAACATACGCTGGTGCATTGAACAAGTGACCCGGCCAGGGAGCGCAATCATGACTTCGGAGTCCGCCGCGGAAACACAGACCAATCCTGAAGTCGAAGCGTTCGTCAACAGTCTGATCGAGAATGCCGCGCACGCTCGCCTGACTCAGCTCTTTGCAGACGGCCATAGTCGCGCGCTGTACCACGTCGCGGATCGCGACGGCGTCGGCGTGATTGCCTTGCGCACGCCGCAACTCACGCACGACGAGTTGGTCACCCTGATGAAGTTCCGGTTGGCGCAATACGTCGCCGTGAATTTTATCGACCCAGAGATGGTCTACGAGGCACGCATGGAACACGAGCCGCTGACGGGCGTTGCAGATGGTGACGTTCATGTGATCGCTGGGTCCGTGGCGACCGGGGAGATCCTCTGTTACGCCGCAATCAAGGCATCCCCGGAGGCACCCGTCGGCACCACCCTGCGCACCCGCGACCGCCCGCTGTTCGCCGTCGAAAAGACGCATGGCTGGGGTATCTATAACCGGCTGCGCGTGTTGCCCGACCTGCCTCTTGGCAAGCTGCGTGAGCTCGGTCGGTTCGTCAAAAACCAGCGGCTGCACGCGTTCGACGCGCTCGGCCTTCGGGCGCCGGTGGAGGTGGGTCTGGCCGTCTTCCGCGCTCTCTCCGGTCCGTTGCGCCTGGAAGTAGACGGTCTGATCGGCGACCTGGAAGAGGGAGTCGCCAAACGCAATCTCGAGTATTTCCATGTGCCGCTGGTCGTGATCCACGGAACCGTGCCCTACGAACACGAGGAGTCCTATTTTTTTCCGCGCTACCAGTACAAGACGGTTTATCCATTCGCCACTCTCTCGCTTGACATCACCAGCGCCATGTTGGCACGGCTCGATGCGATCGAGGCGGGACTAGCCAAGCCTGGCAAGGAGGGGCTGATGGCGTTGCTGGCGTTGAAGCGCGATGTCCTCAGCCCCGTGAGTACGGCGATGCCACCGGAAGGGCTGGCGCCGCTCACCAACGCCGATCTGCCCCAGCTCGGCGTGCCGATGCAGGCTCGACGTCAGATGCTGAACCTGGCCGAACGGCTGCGATCGATCAACCTCTTTAGCGGTCTATCTGTAGCCGAGGCGACGGTGCTAGGCACGTTCATTGAACGCGAAGCAGTTCCGTCCGGAACGGTCATCGTGCGTGAAGGCGACGTTGGCGACGATCTCTACCTGATCGAAGCGGGCGAGGCGGAGGCGCACATCAACAGCCGTGGCGGGGTGCCGCTGATTCTGGCGACGTTCGGCCCCGGCGAGTATTTCGGCGAGATCGCGCTGCTCACCGGCTCCGAGCGCACAGCCGACGTGGTCGCAACGACGCCGATGACCTTGCTGCGGCTGACGAAGGATGCCTACACCCGCTACCTGATGCACGCGATTGAGGTCGAGCAACAGATTACGCGCACGGCGATGCATAGCAGTCAGCAGAACGCTAAGAAACGGGTCTCGATGGATACGTAAGCGTCCGTCGTAAATTCCCTTTGCATCGATGCGCGCGCGCTGGACAGGGCAGACGCTGTGGCAATGACGGAGGTCAATTACGAGCGCGTTTTATGCATGGCTGGCACGTATGTCCGTTCACCACAAATGGTGGCTGATCGGCGCATGGGTAGTCCTGCTCGCCGTGTCGGCGGTCGGCGCCTCCAAGCTGGAACGTGCGTTGAAAGTCGGCGGGTTTAGCCTGCCCGGCACCGAGTTCAACACGACCTCGAAAGTCCTCTCCAACGACCTCAACATATCGTCAGATAAATCTGCGGACGTGGTCTTCCATTCGAATCGGTACCTCGTTACGGACCGGGTCTTCTATGACGCTGTTGATGGAGTCGTCAAGAAGCTCCAACAGGTCCCGTATGTGACCAAAATCGACACGCTGTATAGTACTGGAATCCCGGATTTCGTCAGCCGCGACAACCGAACCACTTATGCGTTGGTCACGCTTACGGGCAGCGAAGAGCAACTGGAGCGCGCGACACCTGATCTGCGCCGGCTAGTGCAGTCGAAAGACATCACCGTCTATCTGATCGGCCAGGCGGCGGCCAACTACGACATCCAATCCGCGAGCGTCAGCGACCTGGTGGCTGTCGAACGGTTCACGTTTCCGGTCATCTTCCTGCTACTGGTGCTCGTTTTTGGCTCCGTAGTGGCAGCCGGCATCCCGCTCGTTCTCGGTGCTGCCGGTGTATCCGCCTCGCTGGCAGTCTTGTTCATCATCGCCCAATTCACCGACCTATCGATCTTCGCGCTCAATACGGCCTCGATGATCGGTCTGGGCTTGGCGGTCGACTTTTCGCTGATCATGG
>DAINCT010000017.1:2801-21519 GCA_036732245.1 Chloroflexota bacterium
CGTGAAGAGCTGGCACACGCGCCGGTGCCCGAGGCGTTGGAGCGCACACTGCAAACCGCGGGACGTTCAATCACGTTCTCGGGGGTCACGCTAATCCTGACGATGTCGGTGCTGACCCTCTTCCCCATCACCGTGATCCGCTCCATCGCGCTGGCGATCATGGTGGTCGGGGCAATTGCCGTACTCACCGGCTTGCTGCTGCTCCCACCGCTGCTCGCTGCGCTTGGTACGCACGTGAACAGCCTCAACGTGCGCCGCCTCCTGCCGGGGCTCAATCGTAACCGCGACGGAATGTGGCGGAGCTGGGCGCACGCAGTCATGCGCAGGCCGTGGGTCAGTATCATCGCGGCGCTGCTCGTGCTTGGGTTGTTGGCGCTTCCCGCCGGCTGGATGCGGCGCACGGGCGTGACCGTCCAGGTGCTGCCGAAGGATAGCGAGTCCCGCCTGGCGTACGAGCTGATACAACGCCAGTTTGGTCTGGGTGAGCCGGGGCCGCTGTTCGTGGTTGTTCAAGCGAACCGGCAAAACGGAATCTGGACGCCGAGCGTCCTGAAAGGGATTTACGACCTCCATACCCACCTGGAGGCGGATCCACGGGTCGCGCATGTGCAGTCCTTGGCGAGCCTCGTCCCGAATCCGTCGTCCGACTGGATCCAGTCGCTTTCGCCGGCCACGATCAACTCCAATACGGACCGCAAGCGGATCGCAGAGCGTCTGGTGAACTTGGCCGGTGCGAACACAACCACGACATTGATCGTCTATCCCCGCTACCGTGAGACCGACCCCAAGACCGTGGATTTAATGAAGGATCTACGGGCGCATGCGACAACGTGGGCACCGGGTTTGAAGGGCGCGCGAGTGCTTGTGGGAGGTTCTCCGGCGCAGCACTACGATTTCGACAAGGTAGTGTACGACCAGTTTCCGCTGCTTCTTGGGCTCAGCCTGGTGGTGACGTTCGCCATCCTGATGCTGTTCTTCCATTCATTAATCCTGCCGGTCAAGGCGATCTTGTTGAACCTCGCCTCGATCGTCGCCAGCTACGGTGTCCTCGTGCTGGTCTTCCAGTTCGGCGTTGGTGACTCCCTCCTCCGCTTTCACTCGATTGGAGCTGTGCTCTCGTACACGCCGGTGCTACTCTTCTCGATCCTGTTTGGCCTCAGCACCGACTATGAGGTCTTCTTGCTAACCCGTGTGCGCGAGAGCTACCTACAAGGCAGCACGAATGAGGAGGCGGTCGCGCACGGGCTGGAGCGGACCGCCGGCGTGATCACCGCGGCCGGCCTGATCATGATCGCGGTCTTCGGGTCATTCGCGCTGACTGGAGTGCTGGTAATCAAGGAGATCGGCTTCGGCCTCGCCGTCGCGGTCCTGATCGATACGACGCTGGTCCGGATTGTGCTCGTGCCGGCCGCGATGAAGCTCATGGGCGACTGGAACTGGTGGATGCCGAAAGCGCTCGGTCGCCTTGTACCTGAAATCGAAGAGGGTGAGATTCGCCCGCCAACCAAGCCTGCCGGGGCACCGGTGGGCGGCTCATGAGATCAGCGCCGCCGCAGCTGCCGCAGGACGAGCCCCGCGAGGCCCGCAACGGCCAGGCCGGGGGCGACCCGGCTCCGGCGCAGCTCGTTGTTGAGATGATACGGGCCGCGCAGGCGCGCAACCGCCACGCGCACCCGTTGGCGAGCACGATCATATTCTTTTTTCGACCACGAAGGTAGTACGAACAAGTGTCAATAATCGACGGAGGTTTTGTGCCCACCCGAAGCGGGGCCCGGCTGTTGACAACCTTCCGAAGACGCCGGATGCTGTGAGGAACAGCCGCACAACGAGGGGCACGATGCTCACATCAATCGCGTCGGCGCCGGCACCAGGCTGGGCGACATCTTGTTGATTACCGGACGGGGTGCGACGGCAACCGTCCGCGTTGCCACGGACATCGACTTGCTCGTGTGCAGCGATGCCGAGTTCGAGCGCAGCGCCGCTGATTTCCCGATCCTTTACCACAACTTGGGCGCGATACTTGCCGAGCGACTGGCACGCTCGAGCCGGCATACGGTTCGCGACACGCTGCCGCACCGTCCTGCGTTTGTCCGGGAGGTCCCGGTTGGAGAACGAAAACATGGCTAGCAATTCGCACCCGGAGCCGCCGGCAGGTTCGATCAGGCGTCTGGAGTTCCCTACTCTGCTGCCGGCCCCGATAGCGGACGTCTGGCGTATCACGACCGACTTCGACTTTGTCGTGTATCTGATGAAGCCCTGGTTTACCATCACCTACGACAAGAGCGGCGGTGGTCACCTGCTCGCAGGTGGTTGGACCCGAGATACCGATTGGAAGTTGTTCGGAATCATTCCCTACGGCCGGTGGCACGAGCAGATCATCGAGTGGAACCCGCCCCATCGGTTCGTCGATCTGATCGGCGGCTCACCATTCAAATTCTGGCGACATTCCCACATCTATGAGGAGCGTGGAACAAGTACTCTGTATACCGATAGCATGGAGATCGACCCCGGATGGATGGGCGCCACCGCTATTTGGTGCACAAGACTGCTCTGGATCCCGCGCAGGCGCAAGCTTCGCCAATACTTCGAGAAGCGCCACCTGGCGTCACAGTCGAAATAGACTCTGCCGCAGTAGGCACGTAGAAGGGAGAATCAGAAGTGTCGCTTGCAACCATCACGCGCAAGATTGGTGCACCGATCCTGCTCACTCGAGAACGGCTGGAATCTGGCGTGAGCTACAACCTGCTCTCCAAGGAGCAACGCGCTAATCCCTATCCCACGTATCGCCAGCTTCGGACCAAGGATCCGGTTCACTGGAGCGAGCTCGCGCAGGCATGGTTCCTCTCGCGTTACAGCGACGTTGTGAAGGTGATGAGCGATCCACGATTCTCGGTGGTAGGCGCACTTGAGAAGTCGAATAAGCGGATGGGAGTGAATTGGGACTCGAAGAGCCCGTTCATTCGTGTGAGCTCGCGCTGGATGTTGATGGTGGATCCGCCGGACCACACGAGACTGCGAGGCCTGATCAATAAGGCGCTGACGCCGCGTGCGGTAGAGCGGATGCGGCAGCGCATCACCGAAGTAACCAATAGCCTCCTCGACGTTGTCCAGGACAATGGGCGCATGGATGCAGTCGGTGCCTTCGGCGATCCAATGCCGGTGATCGTCTTTGCGAGCTTCTTCGGTCTGCCGCCGGAGGACCATCAACAGCTCAAACTCTGGGCCAACACTATTGGCAAGGCAATCGATCCGGTCTTCGGGCCCGAGTTGCTGCAGCGCATCGATCAGGCTGTGGGCGAGGCGATCCAGTACTTCCAGGACCGGATTGAGGAACGCAGGCGGGATCCGCATGACGACCTGCTGAGCGCGCTCGTGGCCGCGGAGGACGCGGGCGAAAAGCTCAGCCAAGAAGAGCTGATGTCGACCTGCATCTTGCTGCTGGTTGCCGGCACCGAGACCACCACCAATCTCATCGGTAACAGCATCTACGCGCTGCTGCGCAATCCGGGCCAGATGCGGCGGCTGCGAGAGGATCCGTCGTTGATCGAGACGGCGGTGGAGGAATTTTTGCGCTACGAGACGCCCGTGCAACTCACCGGGCGCGTGGCCGGCGAGGACGTGGAGATCCGCGGTAAGCGGATCCGCCAAGGCCAGCCGGTGGGCCTGCTCATGGGCGCCGCGAATCGCGACCCGGACGAATTCAAGCACCCCGACCAACTGGATATAGGCCGCACTCCAGATCGCCATTCGGCGTTCAGCTTCGGCCCGCACTACTGCGTCGGGTCACCGCTCGCCCGCCTGGAAGCGCAAGTCGCGATTACCACGCTGCTGGAGCGCATGCCGAAGCTGCAATTACGCACCAGCGACTTTGAGTGGCGCGATACGCTTAATAACCGCGGCTTGAAGACGTTGCCGGTTGTGTTTTAGCCACATGCGGGAATCACGGTCTCAAGGCGCTGACTGTTAGCGCTCATTCGGTTACCGTTCGTGCTCGTGTCGCTGCGCGCCGGCGCGGCTTCCAATGGGAGGCTTGTCGTGAACCTGCAGGGGAAGGTCGTGATGGTTACGGGCGCGTCACGCGGCATCGGGCGGCTGGTTTCCATGCGGCTCGCCCAGAAGGGTGCGCTGCTGGCCCTCGTGGCACGCAACAAAGCGGCGCTCGAGTCCGTGGCGAGTGAGGCGCAGCAGCTACGGAAGACGGAGATCCTCACAGTGGGCGCCGATCTCACCGCGCTGGCAGAGGCTCGCGGCGCCGTCGATGCCACGATTGCACGGTTCGGCCGGATCGACGTGCTGGTGAATAACGCCGGCATGACCAACGGCCATGACTTCTTGCACTCCACGCCGGAAGCGCTGGCCCAGACGTGCGATGTCAACGTTCGCGCGGTCGTGCTCATGACCCGGCTGGTGGCTGATCACATGGTGGAACAGCGGTTCGGCCATATCCTGAACATGTCGTCGCTCGCGGGCGTCGCCGGCATGCCCGGCGAGGCGACCTACTCGGGCACCAAGGCGGCGGTGCGGCTGTTCACCGCGTCGCTGCGTAAGGAGCTTGCACCGCACGGTATTCGGCTGACGGACATGACCCTCGGCCCCACCAGCACCGAGCTGCTCGAATCGCTCGAATCCAATCGTTATACCCACGGTATGCTGGAAGGCGGGCGCAGGCTCGGCGCGTTCGCCAACCTGAAACCGGAGCGGGTGGCAGATGCCGTGGTGAAGGCGATCGAGCAGCAAAAGTCGCTTGTGATCCTGCCAACGCGCGCCTGGTTCGTCTTTATGCCCTTCCAGGGTCTCACCCGCGCGGTGTCGCAGCTCCTCACACCATCCTGAATTCCTGAATGTGGTACTCTGAGGGCGCACTGCCCGAGGAGCAAACCGCCTAAAACGGTCGCACAGAGGGCGAATTGCGAGGTCTACCTGTGACCGACCGCCGAGACCGATGCACCGAACGCCCCTCCGATGGACCGCGGGCATCCCTATGGTATTGGGGCAGGCACACAGGCTTCGTCCGCTCGATGGGGCGCTTCCTTGTCATCTGGGCCGCGCGGCGGATGCCCCTCTTCCGGCTCAAGAATTGGATGTATCGTGTGCTCCTCGGGGCGAACGTCCACGAACACGCGACGATAGGCCTCGAGGCAACGCTCGATTGGTTCTACCCGAGCCTTATCACGATTGGCGAGGACGCAGTGGTCGGCTACAACACTACCATTCTCTGTCACGAATACCTGACCGACCGCTACCGCACGGGTCCCGTCGTCATTGAACGGCGCGCAACCATTGGCGCGAACTGCATGCTCCTCCCAGGCGTCGTCGTGGGCGAGGGCGCGATCGTAAGCGCGATGAGCCTCGTGAACCACGATGTACCTCCGGGCGAGTTCTGGGGTGGCGTGCCGGCCCGGCTACTGAGGAAGATGGAGCTCGGCGTCCAGTAGGCAGACCTCTCCGATCCCACTGTCCCTCTCTTCCCCAGGTTTCTGCCAGAGGTCGCGCGGCCGCTGAGCGAGCAGGAATGGAGCACGCGGCACCGTTGTTGAATCGCCGGCCGGCTGTACCGGCCAGATGCAGGTAGCGTTGGTCTGGCGATCGCTCCCTCGAGCACTGGAGGTTGCGGCATGTCGATAGAAACCAACAAGCTCGCGGTCCGCCGGTACTTCGATGAGATCTGGAACGAGGGGCACCTCGAGCTGATTGACACCCTCTTCACTGACGATTACCGCGGCAACATATCGATCTATGCAGACAAGCCGGTTGTCGGACGAGAGGGTATGCGCGAGCTGGTTGCGATGTTCCTCTCCGGCTTCCCTGACTTCCGTGCGACCGTACTCGAACAGGTGGGTGAGGGGGATACGGTCGTTACCCAATGGACAGGCCAAGGGACGCACGAGGGCGATATAATGGGCGTCCCCCTTACGCACAAAGTGGCGACCATCCAAGGGGTGATGATCGCGCACTTTGCCAACGGCCAGATGGTCCGTGTTCGTTGCACGTTTGACGTCCTGAGCCTGGTACAACAGCTCGGCTTTGCGCCTTCTCTCGACCTGGCTCAGACGCCGGTGGGCCGCGCGGCATTCTGGCTGCTCGCGCGGCGCAGGCAGGTGGTGATCGCGGGTGCCGCGACCGCCGGGCTGGTTGCCTTAAAGCTGCGCCTGGGGCGCACGCGTTGAACACTCCCGTCGTGAATAGGCTTTGCCCTCCGCGCGGACCGCGCCATGGGCAGTATCGCGGAGCTGCGCGGCCACCGGCTCTAGGTGCTGTCCGCGGATGATCGGGAGCGCGCGCGGCGCAGCAGCCGGGTAAGCACAAGGCCCAGGACGGCCACACCACCGGCGATACCCGCCACACGCGCCCGCTTGACCGCCATCCAGAGGGCAAGTTTGCCTACGCTCGTGGATGCCAACGCAAGCGGCGGCAACAGGCCGACCTGCCGCAGGACAATGCCCGAGTCAAAATAGAAGTTGTCACGGGCGAATTTACCGTCCCGCATCTCGACCATGCTCATGCCCGCGATCTCCACTGCGCGCCCGGTAGGCGGTACACCCATGAACGGACCAAGGTGCGTGCCTTGCATGATCCAACGCTCTGCGACGGTGTTTCCGCGCACGATCTTGTCCGTTACGCTGAACCGCAGGTCTGGAAAGGCGGTGAAGAGCCGAACGAGAAACTCCTCAACCTGCTCCTTTCCTTCATAGATCTCCTCCAACGCCACGTTACGCCAGGTAATGTCGTCATTGTAGTATGCGAGTACACCAGCAACGTTCTGCGTGTTCCAGAAGGCGAGAACGTCGGTCACGGCTTCGAGATTGCGTTGCTCAGTGTCCGTGAGTGCTGCGCTCTCCACGTGTGCGTCCGCCAGCGTCATCTCAGAATTCCTCACTCCCGTTGTTGAGCACAATCGACCAGCAGGATACCGCGTTTCTTGCAGGCTGCGAACAATACTGCATGGGTGTCTCCCACGGTACCGCCTCTGCCTACTTTGCCAATGCCTTCCGGAGACGTGAAAGCGACACCGCGGTAATTACAGCGCCGGCGATCGCAGGGAGAAACCGTTTCCCCTTAACAGCCACCCAGAGGGCAGCGCGACCTGGAGGAGAAAAGGTCGCGGTTAGGGAAGGCATGAGTCCCAACTGGCGAAGAATCATGCTGTTATCAAAGTAGCACCAATCACTCAAAACTTTGCCGTTCCGCATCACGATCGCCGTATGACAGGGAATCTCGGCGGTTCTTTTGGTAGCGGGCAGGCCATAGAAGGTATTGCTATGTGTACCGTACATGCGAAATTCGACCGAAACGTTATCACCCCGCACGATGATACTGCTCGGATCATAGAGAAGGTCGGGGAAAGCGGCAAAGAGATCCCCAAGGAATGGACGGATCTCATCCTTCCCCCGGTATGGCTCCTCCATCGGGATGTCGAACCACTCCATGTCCTCGTCCATACAGGACAGCATCCCGTCGATGTCCTGGGCATTAAGTGCCTCGATCATCTGAAGGACGGTGCGCAAGTTATGCTGCTCTGTCTCAGTGAGTTCAGACGCAACCGATATCATAGCCGTGGACACCATGTCTGCTCCTTATAGTCAACGATTCGCAGCCGAGGGCGCAGTGCAATGCCATGGATTCCCGGCATGAAGTTAAACCCCGCTCGTGTCTGCGGCAAGGCGGCGCAGCATAGGATCGTGCTTCATGCGGCGGAGGCTGTACCCCTTCCCGGGGATAGTACCATGGGGCGCCAGCGACTCCCGGCCTGGCCCGAGCCACGGCTGTGGGTTTCCCGTACCCTCCAGTCGTGTCGCTCTGCCTCGAATCCGCATTCTACAGCGCAGCGGGCAGACGATGTCCAGCGAAAGGCCGGCAATCGAGTAAACTGCGGTGTGCCCATGCATCAAGCTGATTGCGCCGGTGCTGGTGCGTCTATAGTATTGTCGGAAGTAGCATTGTCTCTCCAGCAACTGTCGGCTGCCATGAAATGCCGAGGGTACCTCTACCATGTCTTCCACCGTTCGAACGGTCACGCTGAGGACTCTGCTTTTCGCGCTCGTGCATACTGTCCTCGCCAGCAATTGGTCGAAGCGGCGCGTTGAGAGAACCTTTGGCCGTCGGGATCGTAATGGACTATATCGCTTCGGCTATAACAATATATCCATCGTGTCGGCCGTCGTACTGTTCTGGAGCTTCACGAAACTACCCGATAAGGTCGTCTACCGAGTGCCAGGCCCATGGTCCTTATTGATGCGCCTCGGACAGCTGTTTGGCGTAGGGCTGATGCTCGACACCAACCGCCGCGTCGGGGTCGGCCGATTCTCGGGGATGAGTGGTGTGCTGGACCTCATCAAGGGACGCGACCCGTCGCCGGAGCCACCGGCACAGGGGCCGCGTCTGGACGGCGGCCCTTCTGCCACCGGCGGCGCCTTCCGTGTTTCTCGCCATCCCAACAACCTAGGGCCTACGCTGATCGCGTGCCTGCAACCGACGATGACCGAGACCCGGCTGACCTTCGCCGTGGTTGGCTCGCTGTACGCGGTGTTTGGCTCGATCCTCGAGGAGCGACGAGCGCGCGCAGCGTACGGCGCCGCGTACGACGCCTACCGCTCGCAGACACCCTATTTCTTCCCGTTGCCGCATCTCCTGAAGCGCGGAGCCTCGCAGCCTCTTAGCCCCTCGCGCTGAACCATCGCTGCCCGCAAGCGCCGTAGGAGCTAATTAGCCCCAAGCCGCCTGATGCCTTGCCGCACTCCGTGCTATACGGAGGCTGCCCGTCCGTAATCGGCACGAGAAGATCCAGGGGCCGCACTACGTCGATCACCGCGCTCCAACCTGCTACCATGTGCTCCGCTTGGGACTGGACATGAGCCCAGCCGGCAGAGCTGATGCGTAGGCTGGTAGCGGTGTACCAGTCGAATCAGTTCAGTTTCGCGACCGGTGCTTATGGGAGAGGCAGTTCGCCGCCGGGGCATTGTGCACGGCCAGCAGAAAGGTGCGAACCATGACGCTGAGAAACGAGGCGCCCGACGACGCGCGGTACGACGCGATCGTCATCGGCTCGGGCGCCGGTGGACTTACCTGCGCGACGCGTTTGGCGCAATCCGGCCTGCGGGTGCTCCTCGCCGAGAAGAACTCCTGGCTCGGCGGTTACTCCCACGGCTTCGCCAAGGATGGGTTCTACTGGGATCACGGCGGACACATCTTTCTGGCCTACGCGCTCGGCGGCCAGGCCCGCGAAGTCTTTCAGCGGCTCAAGCTGGACCAGCGGCTCGAGATGGTGCCGGACCAACACGACTACCAATGCATCTTTCCGGATGAGTCGTTGGCGCTCCCTGCGGAGATGAGCACCGCCGCGGACATCATGGCGCGGCGGTTTCCGGCAGAGCGCGATGGGATCACCAAAGTACTGCTGACCATGGAGCGCCTGATCCAGGAAGTGGATCGCGTCGTGCCGTCGTTCCGGGTGGGGGTAAAGCCCGGCGAGCGCAAACTCCTGGACCCGGTACTGGAGCAGTTTCAGCGCCCGTTGCTGGGCAAACTGACGTGGCCGATCGCCCGGGCCGCGCGGATTCCCGGCGCCACGCTGCTCAAGTATCAAACTCGCACCCTGAAGGATCTGCTGGACGAGCATCTCCATGACCCGCGCCTCAAGGGCTACTTCTCGATGCTGTCGGCGGGCATCAGCACCGGGCCGGGGAAGCTCTCAGCCGTCATTGCCGGCGTCTTTTTCGTGCACGCGCTCCGGACGATGTGGATGCCGAAGGGCGGCTTCAGCAAACTCGCCGAGGCGCTCGCCGAACTGTTTCAAGAGTACGGCGGTACGGTGGCAACGAACGCCGAGGTGAGCCGCATTATCGTCGAGAATGGGCGCGCAGCCGGCGTCGAGACCATGGACGGCCGGCGCTTCCTCGCCGACGCTGTGGTCTCGAACGCCGACGCCCGGCGGACCTTGCTGGAGATGATTGATCCGCGACTGGTACCCGCAGCGCTCCGGAAACGGCTGCCGCACATGGAAGTGACCCCATCGATCTTTCAGGTGCACCTCGGCATCGACCTGGACCTGCACCCCTATCGTGAGCAGATCAAGCGGCTCAACTTCTTTTATCCTTACGACGATATCGACCGGTCCATGGCGAACTTTCCCAACGGCAACGTGGAGGACGCTGCCTTTTTCCTCTACGTTGCCACCTTCCACCAACCCGAAATGGCGCCGCCCGGCCGGCACTCGCTCAAGCTGGAGGCCTACACAGCGCTGCACTCCAGGGGCATAGACTGGGAGCGCGACAAGGATGCGATCGCCGATGTGTTCATCCGCCGCGCGGAGCGGCTGATCCCCGACCTCGGCAAACACGTCGTGGCGCGAGAGCTGCGCACGCCGCTCGATCTCCAACGCGACACCGGCAATTCCGACGGCGCCTTTGCCGGCTGGGCGTTCACGCCGCAGATGCTGTCCCGCGCGCGCCCCCCGCAGCGAGCTGCCCTACCGGGGCTGTATCTCGCCGGACATTGGACCACGCCGACGGCCGGTGTCCCCTGGGTCATGGTTGGCGGCTATAATACGGCTGGAATGGTACTTGCCCAAAGAACGAAGGGCGCGACAGCGGCCAAGTGAGCTTGTCACTCCGCTGCCGCGAGAAATTGACGAGGGTCTACGTGGACAACGAGCAAGGGGCGGCGAAAGGCAATCCTAGCGCCCGGGTCGGAGCGGTCCATGTCACCGCTGACGAAGCGGACGGCCAGCTCGGGGCGAGTAGCACTGGTCCCCTGGAATGGCGGCGCGGGAGCTGGCCGATGATCGCGATCGCCGTGCTCGTCATCCTAGCTATGGTCGGTCTGCTTGCCTTCATGCTATGGGGCACATTTCATCAAGTGGCCACGGCCACGCTCCCGCTCCACCACTAGGGGGCACTGCTTCTCGCACGCGGCCCAAGGAGTTGACCGCTATGGGTGATCCGTTCGCTCGCTTTGGAGGACTGATCGTACGGCTACGATGGGCCGTGCTGATCATCTGGTTGGTGCTACTCGCGACGTTCGGCGTCCTCTTCGCGCCCAAAGCCGCCAAGGCGCTTAAGGGCGGCGGCTATAGCGACCCTAACTCCCAATCGGCCAAGGCCGCGATGGCGCTCGATCAACAGTTCGGCGCCTCTGACGCTCGCACGGTAGCCGTTGTCTTCCGCTCGACGTCCCAAACCGCGGAAGATCCGAGCTTTAAAGCCGCGGTGACCGGCGCCGCAGATCGCCTGGCTCACGTCGGGCACGTTCGTAGCGTTGCGAGTTTCTACAGCAGCGGCAACCCGCTGCTCCTGAGCGACGACCACCATCTCACCCTTGTCAACGTTACTCTCGATGGCGACGATTCGACGATGCAGGCCACCGTTCCCGCACTGCGGGATGCTGTGAAGGGTGTACCGCTCGAGCACTATGTCACCGGCGTGCCTGCCCTCAATAAGGACATCGAGGTGACGAGCGACCAAGATTTGCAACGCGCGGAACTGTTTACCATTCCGATCGTCGTGATCCTACTCGTGCTCGTCTTCCGCACGATTGTTGCGGCCGCCATGCCACTCGTCGTCGGTGCGGCGTCGGTCGTTGTCGCGGTAACGGTTCTCTACGGCATTGCTCTCCAAACTGACTTATCTATTTTCGCGCTGAACGTCGCTTCTATGATCGGCCTCGGCCTCGGCATCGACTTCTCCTTGATTATGGTCACGCGCTTCAGAGAGCAGTTAGCAGCGGGACTACGTCCCGCCGATGCCGCCGTTGTCACCGTGATGACAGCGGGTCGCTCGATCACGTACTCCGGCGTCACGGTGCTCCTCGGCATGTTCGTCCTCACCGCCCTCTTCAACTTGACGGTCGTTCGCTCCATTAGCCTGGCCGTTATGGTGGTGGCAGCGACCGCACTGCTCGCTGGCCTGACCCTGCTGCCCGCGGTGCTGGCCATAATCGGCCACCGAGTCGAGTGGCTACGGGTAATACCGCGAGCGAAGCCACCTCAACCGGGCCAAGTTGGTTTCTGGTATCGATTCAGCCATGCTGTCATGCGCCACCCCGCGGTGTGGCTGGCCGCGAGTCTGATCATCCTCGTCGTGATCGCGTCGCCGGCGCGGGAGCTCAAGCTGGTGGGCATTACCCCCAAGGGCCTACCGGGCGGCGCTGAATCGGTGAAAGGTGCGAACGCGATCAACGGCGCCTTTGGCGGCGACCGGCTGGCTCCGATGGAGGTCGTCATTCGTACAGATCAAAACGGCGTGTGGAAGCCTGAGTTCCTCAGTGCGCTGCAAGCCTTGTCGGATCGCGCGGCGGCGGACCCACGCAATCAGCAGGTCATCTCGCTCACGACTATCGCGCAGGCCGCCGGGCTACCGCCTGCGCAGATTCAGTCGCTTACGCCTGAGCGTGTGAGGGCGACCCCAGGCGGATCGCAATTTGCGCCCCTCGTGGTCAACCTCAATGGGGACAACAGCACTGCCCTGGTCACGATCTTTTCTAAGTATGATCAGCTCGATAACAGACACGAAGATTTCGTGCTCGATCTTCGGCACAAGATCATCCCCAGCATTCGTCAGCTCGGCGTCTACAATGTGCTCGTTGGCGGCAACGTCGCCAGTTCCATCGACTTTCGCAATGCGCTGTACCAGCGTTTCCCGTACCTCGTGCTTGGGGTGATGGTCGTAACCTTCATCATGCTGATGATGTTCTTTCAATCGGTGTTCTTACCACTGAAAGCAATTTTGCTGAACCTCGTCTCTATCGTTGCGACCTATGGAGTGCTTGTAGCGTTATTTCAGTATGCCTGGGGCGAAAAGGTACTCGGCTTTACACCAGTGCATAAATTGGGTGAATTTACACCGGCAATCGTTTTTGCGATCCTCTTTGGTCTCTCCACCGACTATGAAGTCTTTATGCTTTCGCGGGTCAAGGAATACTACCACAAACTCGGTAATAACGAGGAGGCGGTTGCGGCCGGCCTCGAACAGACCGCAGGGATGATCACGGCGGCCGGTCTGATCCTGATTGGGACCTTTGGCTCTTTCGGCGTGTCGCGCACGCTGGTGATCAAAGAGATCGGCATCGGCCTGGCGATTGGCGTGCTGATCGATTCGACGATCGTGCGCGTGATTATGGTGCCTGCGACGATGCGCTTGATGGGGCACTGGAACTGGTGGATGCCGAGCTGGCTCAAACGCATCGTCCCCGAGATTCGCGAGGCGCCACTGCCTGCCTTCGCGGCGGCCGCGCCGGCGCCGGTGCTGGGCTCGCAGCCCTCATCCGCCGGCTCGTATGCTGCCACCGCGGCCCCGACTTTAGGGACCTGGCGGGTTCCAGCCACGGGTCTGCTGCGGCCCTTCGGCAGTTCGGTGGGCACCGACGTCATCCATCTTCCGCGCTCGCGGCCGCTTCGTATCGGCAGGAGCGAGGATAACGATCTCCAGCTCTTCGATCGTCGCATCTCGCGGCACCATGCGGAGATCTCCTACCAACAGGAAACGTTCATTCTTTCGGACCTCGGCAGCAGTAACGGGCTGTCAATCAACGATCGCCTCATAGAAGTGCCAACCGCGTTGCAGGACGGCGATCAGGTCCAGATCGGCAATATGCGCAGCGTGCTGTTTTCCGTGGAGATTCGCGCGAGTCGACAGGGTGCGACGGCGTCGACCGATGACCATCCGCTAAGTTCGCCGTAGCGGCAATCAGGTAAGGACATGGCTGAGGTGGTCAGCAGAGGTGGTCAGCAGATGAACGAAGCCACTCCCTTGCGGGACGCCGGCCTGGCTGACGATCATTGGAAGCGCTTCTACACGCCGGCCGAGGTCGAAGAGATCGCGTCGACCGCGAGCACTACCATGCTCGTATCGGGCAATTACCCCATTCACCTGCGACTCTTCTCGCGCTCGCCGGCGCTGCCGACCGTGATCATGGCCCACCCGATGTTGCCCTACGGGCTGCTGTTGGCACGGCTGCAGCTACCCTTTTATCGAGCCGGGTTCAACGTCGTGCAATGGGATCTGCCGGGCTGGGGGCAGAGCGGTGGTCCGCGGGCCGGCTGCCCGATCGCCGACTTTATTCGCGCCTGGCACGACGTGATCAGCTTCTGTGAGCAACGCTTCAGCGGCCTGCTGTACGGCATGGGCCTGGCCGAGGACAGCGTAACCTGCTACTACGTGGGGGCAAACAACCCGAAGCTGCGGGCGATCTCGTTGCACACGCTGCACGAGTACGGCGACCCGGATGGTGTGCACTGGCAGGGGCCGCCCTGGTTAGTGCGGCTGAAGTCTGTCGGTGTGGCGCTGGGCGTCAAGCTCCGACCCACCGCTTCGGTGCCGGCAGATAAAGCGTTGCCCTGGCGCTCGATCTTCTCCGGGCCCGACGATGGTCCGTTGCTGCAGGCGTTCCGGCTCGATCCGTTGCGCGTCCGTCGCTTCGAGTTCGTGCTGGCGGCATCGATGACCCGACGCATGCCGGCACCGGTGCCGCTGGAAGCCTGCCGGACGCCGGTTCAGGTGATCGCGTCGGAACTGAGCAGCCTCTGGCCGTACGCAATGAATGTGCGCTACTTTCAACGGCTCGGCGGACCAAAGGAGTTGGTCACGCTGGCGGGCGTGGACCAGTGGGTCTACACACTGGCCTTTTTCGAGACCTATGCGGCACATGTTATTCGCTGGTTCAAGGCCAACGGTGCGGAGGTCCACGAGCCCGCCGCCGCTGTTCCTGCGGCGGCTCACCGATCGGAAGGGGACGCCTGATGCCACTCGGCGATGCCGGCCTGGCAAACAATTATTGGCAACAGTACTACACGCCGCAGGAGGTCGAGGAGGTCCTCGCCAGTACGGTCACCACCACGATTGCGTCGGGCGAGTACCCGGTGCACGTGCGCCTCTGGCAACAGCCGGGACCGGCGCCCACGGTACTGATCGGTAGTTCCATCCTCAGCTATGGCCTGCACCTGGTACGCGTGCAGGCGCCTTTCTACCGCGCCGGCTTCAATGTGATGCAGTTCGATTTCCCGGGCCTCGGCCAGAGCGGTGGGCCGCGCGGAGGCTGCACCGTGGCAGACTTCATTCGGTGCTGGAGAGATGCATTCGGTTACGCACATATACAGTTCGGCGAGGCGCTGTACGGCATGGGCGTGGGCGAGGATGGCGTCACGCTCTACTATGCGATGGCCAACCGTCCCAATATTCGCGCCATGTCGGTGCACAATCTCTTTGAGTACGGTGAACGCGACGCCGTTCAGGGACAGGGACCGTACTGGCTGGTACGGCTGAAGGCGGCGGGGGCAGGCCTGGCCGCCAGACTGCGCCCGTCGGCCGCCATGGCAGGCACCAAGAGCGTGCCCTGGGAGTGGATCTTTGCCGGCCCCGGCGACGACCGCATGATCCAACTGCTGGAACGCGATCCGCTGAGCCTGCAGCGGATCGAGCTGCGGATGGTCAGCTCCATCCTCCAACGTCGGCCGCTGCCGGTGGCCTTTGAGCGCTGTTCGACGCCGGTACAGGTGATCGCCTCGGACCAAAATCGTGTCTGCCCCTATGAGCTCGTGCGCCGCAACTATCAGCGGCTGGGTGGACCCAAGGAGTTTGTGACCCTGCACGGGCGGCCACAGTGGGAACTCAACCGCGAATTCAGCGAGACCTACTGCGAGCAGGTCATTCGCTGGTTCCGCGCCAACGGGGCCGAGACTGCAGCCACGGGCGCCGGAAAGGCACCCCGGACTGGCCTGGGCTGAGAACCGGCTGCGACGCTTGAGGTGGCACATGACTGCATCCGATCGACAGCGGGGTAGCTTTCAGCCGGCAGGCAAGCAGTCCACGCAAGCGGCCGGCCTGACGATGGTTCAGGCCTATGCGCGCTTCATGATCGCCTTCATCTTTGTTGTGGGGATACTCTGTGTCATCAGGCCGCTGACCGATGCACCGGGCACCGGCCTGTTCTTCTGGCCCCAACCAGCCAGGAGTTTTGGCCTATTCTTAATCAATTGGTTTCACTTTGTATTACATATGGTGCTTTGTGTCTGGGCAGCCCTGGCGATTCGACGCACCAGCCTCTCCCGCGTCTTTGCGCGATGGGTGTGCGGGATTTGCGCTGTCCTCGTCCTGATCGGCCTGTTCACTCCCGACGGCGTCTGGCTGATTCCCGCGCATTGGCCCCAGGACGCCCGCAACGGCCAGATCGCACTGATTTCCAACGCGTCGTGGTACGGCTACATCCCCGCCAATCTCGGCGACGACGTGATCAATGGCCTGGTGGCGCTCTCCGGGCTCGTCTTCGGCTGCCTGGCGTTTGGGCTACGGCCCTGGGGCTACTGGCGCCGGCGGGCGATCGCCTGATCTCCGGCGCGGAGATCCTACCGATCAGCGGGTGGCGTCACCGGTGATACCGCTGACCGGTGCCGTTGCCAGCGCATACGCATGCCGCCCTTTGGGCGCAAGGCGATCAGCGGCCGGAATCCCAACGGTTGATCGGGAACCAGGTGCAGCCGTCCTCGTTGCGCCAACGTGGCGACCAGCAGTACGAGCTCGGTCAAGGCAAGGTGTTCGCCCAGGCAGCTCCGCGGGCCGCCGGAAAACGGGAAGTACGAGAACGGTGGGCGACTGGCACGCGCCTCGGGAGTCCACCTCTGCGGATCGACGACCAGCGGCGCCGGATGAAAGCGGGCATCGCGCTGCGTCACGAAGGGGCTGAGGACGACCAGAGACCCGGACGGCAACGTGATCCCGTCGATCGCGTAGTCCTGTATGGTACGGCGCCCAATCGTCCAGGCGGGCGGAAACAGCCGCATCGATTCGGCGACGACCATCGCCGTATAGCTGAGCCCGGGCAGGTCGCCGAAGGATGGTGCCCTGCCGCCCAGTACGGCTTCCACTTCAGCCTGGAGCTTCGCCTCAACGTCGCCGTGTTCAGCGAGCAGATACCAGGTCCACAGCAGTGCGCTGGCCAGAACCGCGTTCCCGGTTGTATACATCGAGAGCACTTCGTCGCGCACCTGCGCATCGCTCAGGCCGCTACCATCGCGCGGATCACGCACCTGCAACAGCGTGGAGAGCAGGTCACCGTTTGCCGCCGGCTGCATCCGCCGCTCGCGAATCAGCGCGAGGAGCGCGGCGTCGAGCCGGCGCATCGCCCGCCAGAATTCGCGATTGCTCGGCAGCGCCGGCAGCACCTCGCGCACGGCGCTCAGCGGGTTCGTCGAGCGCGTGCCGAGGTAGACATTCACCGGCAGGGCCGGCGCGACCAGCTCCTGCGCGTGCAGACGCGCGTCGGCGCCGAAGAGCAGGTCAGCCGCGACGAAGACGCTGAGGCGTACCATCTCGCGCTCGATGTCCACCACGCCACCGTCGGGCCAGCTTTCACTGTACCGAGCTCCCACGGACGTGATCGTCTCGCCGAACCGATCGACGTGATCAGGCCCGTACGCAGGGGCAAGCAGGTGGCGCTGATGGGCGTGGAAGTGCCCCTGGCTGGTAAACAGACCCTGACGCATCGCGCGATTGACGGTGAACGGCCGCATCGGCGCAAAGTTCCAGTCATCAGTTACCAGCACCCGTTCGATGTACTCGGGCCGGTTGATCAGGAACGCATTCACCGGGCCCTGGATGAAGCGCACGACGTCCCCGAAGTCCCGGGCGAGCTGCGTCAGGGTACTGAACGGATCGGCGGCATAGGCGGCGAGAGTACGCACCAAGGCGAGGCCGGTCGGGCCCGGTGTAGACGCGGTCGTTGCCATTTGTGCGCGACGCCTCAGCTTTGCTTGGCCACCGGTGGGAGCGCTGGTTCGGCGGCGTGTCGCCGGTTACGACGGAACTCGAGATAGAGCTGGGAAAGACCGCCGAGCCGGGCCAACCCGACGCGCAGGCGCGCCGGCAACGGGCGCAGTTGGCCGGGCACGTCGATGATGACCTGGCGCCGCACAGCGCGGCCGGCCAGCACGCCGAGAAAGGTGCCCGAATGGGTACCGCGGATGGTCCACTGCTCCGCCACGTTGTTGCCGTGCCCGACCTTGTGGGTCCCTTCGAAATTCAGGTCGCGGAAGGCAGCGAAGAGCTGGACCAAGAAGGCGCGCACCGCCGCTTTTCCCTGGTAGGTTTCCTCCAGCGCCACGTTCCGCCGTGTGATGCGTTCGTCGTAAAAGGCAAGCACACCGCTGATATCCTGCCTGTTCCGGAACGGCAACACGTCAGCTACCGCGCGCAGGTTCCGTTGTTCGGTTTCACTCAGATCGGCCGTGACGGCGGCCGCGGGGGGCGTGGCCATACTATCCTCCATGCAGCGCGTGACCGGCGTAGCTTCTGCTCCGGCGATGCGCACAAATCCTGGCTGCGATCGTATGATAGCTCGGCTTGAGGATGACGACAATGTCGAACCGTACTGATGACTCGATGGAGCCGGACACATCTCTTCGTGTGGTCAGCCGGCTGGACCGGGGTGATGGTGCCCGGCTACAACACGGCCGGTATGGTCATTGCCGACCAACGCCGGCATCGGACGGCAGAACGCCGGTGACTCGTAAAGTGAGCGGCGAGGAAAGGCGGCACCAGGTCACTCGGAGGGAGTGTGCTGCATGCTGACGTCCGCCCGGGGCCGCGCCCACCTCTCGGTACTGACGCTGTCACTGCTGACGGTAGTCTTCGCCGGGTGTTCGTCCCAGAAAAACGCCGCTGGGCAGAGCCAACCCGGCACCAATGCCACGATCGCCGTCGGCAACCTGCCGGTCGGCGTCGCCTTCGGCGAG
>DAINCT010000018.1:0-2972 GCA_036732245.1 Chloroflexota bacterium
TGCTGAAGCATCACAAACCAGTCGTGCGACCAAAAAATCGGAATCGTCACGTCCTCTACCCGACCTGCCGGGAGTACGTTGAACTGAACCGCGAACACGAAAATCAGAATAAGTCCGAGCCAGAAGGTCGGCATCGATAAGCCAACGTAGCTCAGGAATGTAAACGCCTGATCAAAAAACGTGTACTGCTTGAGCGCGGTAAAGACTCCAAGTGGGAGTGCGATCATTTGTTGGATGACGTACGAGCTACCCATCAAAAGTACCGTCGCGGGCAATTTTTGCGCGATCACCGCGCTGACCGAATCGCCCGACACCGACTGTCCGAGATCCCCATGTAAATACACGCCCATCTGGCTGAAGTACTGTGCGGCCAGTGGCCGATCCAGACCCAGACGCGTTACACATGCCTGTTGCTTCGCGGCGGCCGAGATACCTCCGCCTTCGAAGGCTGCACACGGGCCACCCGGTGTGATGTGCAAAATCACAAAAAAGACGACAGACAATCCGACGAGAATAAAAACTGCTTGGAGCAAGCGTCGAAGGATGTAGGTTCCCATGGTTCTACCCTCGCCGTCCCAGACCTAGAATTCGCGCCATAACTTCATCCAGCCTACCACACGGTCATCTCTGCAATATTCACGCCATGGTGTGTACTGATACATCTGAAACGAATCGAACACCTGATTTGCAACAGCAAGGTCACCGTCGTCTCTCGAGTACGGTATCGGCCAGATGCACCATTGCCTCTTTCGCCTCACTATCAGGAAACAGATAAAGAGAGTCCACAGCGCGTTGGGCGTACGCGCGGGCGGTTTCCAGGGCAGCGTCCAATGCCTCCGACTGCACGACTGCCCGAACGACCTCATCGTGTTCGCTGCCGGTGCGGAGATAGTGCAAGATGGGCGAGCCTGACGGAAGCTGCTCCGCGAGCAAGATCGCCGGCAAAGTGATTGTGCCCTGCCTGAGGTCGTTTCCCGCCGGTTTTCCAAGCGTTTCATCGTCGCTGGTGAAGTCAAGCACGTCGTCCACGATCTGGAACGCAAGTCCCAGGTTCAGGCCGTATTCACGAAGGCAACGAACCTGCTCAACGGTCTGATCGCTCACAATCGCTCCGCCTTCACAGCACATAGCAAAGAGACTGGCGGTCTTCCCTCGGATGCGATCAAAGTAGTCGCCCTGGTCTATTCTCCGATCCCTGGTTGACGCGTACTGGCGAAGTTCACCGCTGCTCATGTCCATGACGGTTTCGCTCAAGAGGGTCATAATCCGAACGCTATCGAGCCGGGCCGCGAGTTCCGCGGATTGCGCAAACAGGAAATCGCCGAGCAAAATCGCTACCTTGGAGTCCCACAGGGAGCTTACGGTCGTCAATCCGCGCCTGGTAACTGCAGCATCGATCGTGTCGTCGTGGACGAGCGTGGCTGTGTGAACGGCCTCCACCGACGTTGCAAGAGTCAACAGTTCATCTCTTCGATACACACCGAGCCGACCACTCAGGAGGACCAACGCCGGGCGAATCCGCTTGCCACCGGCTTCAAAGACGTGAGCAAGGGTTTCTCCCAGCAACGGATGGCGATTGTGCGACAACTGGCGCAGCTGCTCGCCCACTGCCGGCACGTCATCGGCGACCGGTCCATAAATGGAGACCGTCTCAGTCATGGGGAATTCCACCGAAAAACGCCGTTTGCATTCCGCGAAACCTGCGCCGAGAACGCCTCGAACCCGAGGCCACGTAGCAGGGCCAGGACTGAAGCAGTCTCCACTACATGGGCGGGTTCGTTACGCCGGCCGCGCCGGCCCTGCGGCGAGAGGACCGGACTGTCGGTTTCTACCAGAATGCGATCGGCGGGCATGCGGCGCGCCACCTCGCGCAGGGCATCCGATCGCTTGAACGTCACATTACCCGCGAATGAGATGAAGTGGCCCGATGAAATCGCCTGGTTTGCAAGGTCCCACGAACCATCGAAACAATGCAGCACCGCCGTAACCGGCACATTCCGCAACGCATCCATGACGTCATCGTCCGCGCTCCGATTGTGCACGCTTACCGGCAGTGCGCGCTCTGCAGCCCAGTGCAATTGCTCACGAAAAGCCTCTATCTGCATATCGCGATCAATGGGGACACGGATCCAATCCAGACCAACTTCTCCGACCGCTACGACTTTCTTGTCATCCAACAGTCGTTCGACCTCGTCTCGTTCCTCGTAAAATTGGCTCGCCCGATGCGGGTGCACTCCGACCGCGGCGAATATTGAATCGTACCGCGCGGCAAGCGTTACGGCTTTACGGCTGGTAGCGAGATCCTCGCCTACCGCGAGGATTGGATGAACACCGGCGGCGCGTGCGCGTGACAACATGTCTTCGAAGTCGGTCGCAAAATCGTCGGCGTCGAGGTGCGCGTGCGTGTCCGGGAGCAGAAAGCCCTCCTCATGGTCCACCTTTCGGATGCTACCACTTGAACTGCGGTAGTCCCGGCACGCGTAACGGGCAACCTACCGGTGTCCGGGGTTTTCCTGCTCTCTGCCCTCTCGGTCCAGGTCCAGCCACATTCTGTAGGCCTCATTACGAGCCAGACCAAATAAGCGGGAAACCTCATCGATGACGGCTTTTCGATTTTCCCCCGCCAACCTTTGGACACGCATGTGCTCAAGTGCGGCTGCAACATCCGGACCGACTTCATCCGTCGCCCCCGCGACTACGATCGTCAACTCGCCGCGCGGCGCGGCGACGCCAAAGCGGGCACGGACCTCTTCCAGGTTGCCGCGAATCCACTCTTGATGGAGTTTGGTCAATTCGCGAGCGATTACTACGCTGCGGTCTCCCAGGACAGCCACCATGTCTCGCAAGGCGTGGACTGTGCGATGGGGAGCTTCATAAAACACCAGGGACTGTCGGACGAGCTTCAACTCGTCGAGGCGCGCGCGGCGTTCGCCAGAGTGGCGGGGCAGAAAACCAAAAAACAAGAACCCGGG
>DAINCT010000018.1:2982-5490 GCA_036732245.1 Chloroflexota bacterium
GTATCGCGGCTCCCACAACTGCGGTTATGACGGCGCTAGCGCCGGGAAGGACATCAATTTCGATTCCGTCTGCAATCGCGGCCTGCACCAGTTCGAAGCCCGGATCAGAAATTGACGGCATCCCGGCATTGGATACCAACGCAACGTCACCATCGCGCAAAGCTTGCAGAGCCGGTGTGAGTCGCTCACGTTTGTTGTGCTGGTGATAGCTGAGCAGCCGGGCGGATATATCGTGGTGGACGAGCAACTGGCGTGTATGTCTGGTGTCTTCAGCCAGTACCAGCGACGCTTCTCCAAGCACCTTCAATGCCCTGAGCGTGATGTCGTCAAGGTTCCCAATCGGAGTTGGGACTACGATGAGCCGCGGCACAATCAGCCTGGTGGCCAGCCTAGTTGACGACCGCCCAGGACGTGCATATGGAGATGCGGCACCGATTGCCGGGCG
Source organism: Chloroflexota bacterium (assembly GCA_036732245.1). Classification (GTDB taxonomy): domain Bacteria; phylum Chloroflexota; class UBA5177; order UBA5177; family UBA5177; genus JANWJD01. The sequence continues at coordinate 3,428 of DAINCT010000018.1, forward strand.
TCTGGCCCATTGTTCACCACGGTCCGAAAGCCACTATCAGCTATTCCTTCCTGGCGTGCAACATCCACGGCTACTCGCGCCACGTGGCCGAGCAACAGTTCATCCTCCTCCGTCGCGCTTCCGTAATTCTCGACGTGCCGACGCGGCACCACCAGGAAATGAACCGGTGCCTGGGGATCGATGTCCGGAAAAGCAACGATTTCGGGGTCGGAGTACAACATCGTCGTGGGAATCTCGCCCGAGACGATGCGACAGAACAAGCAATCAGTCACAGGTCAGTATACGGTCGCGCTCTCGCGCTATCTGAAGGCCGAAAGTAAGCGCCCACCGAGTTCTGTTCCAAGTCCAAGCGCGTCAACGGCTGCGCCACGGATTCGATCCCGGTGCAGTTGCGATCCGTCCTCGCGCGCGGCCATCCCGTCGATCGTGAGCTCATCGCCCTCGAGCGTTGCATACGCACCCACCGGACTTCGACAGTCCGCTCCTAGAGCACGCACGCAGGATCGTTCGGCGGCGGCACACAGTCGTGATGCAGCGTCGTCCAGGGACCGTGTGACGTCGTCCAGTTGCTCGTCGCGACGTGTCTGAATGGCCAGAATACCCTGCCCCGCGTCCGGAGTGAACGTCGCCACCGATAGATATTCGGTGATCAGGTTATAGAGATTCAATCGAATGATCCCGGCCGCTGCCAGGATCAGAGCGTCGTACTCGCCGTCATGCAGTTTCCTGAGCCGAGTGTCGACGTTGCCTCGAATATCGCGCGCCTGTAGATCGGGGCGCACCGCTGCGAGTTGAGCTCGCCGGCGCAGACTGCCGGTGCCCACGCTCGCTCCGGGCGGGAGATCGCACAGCAGCGTGCCATCACGGGAGACCAAGACATCGCGAGCATCCTCGCGTGACGAATAAGCTGCCAGGCGAAGTTCAGGCACTTCCTGGTCCGACGGCACGTCCTTCAGACTGTGCACGGCTACATCGATCTCGTTTTTCACCAAGGCCGCCTCGATCGCACGCACGAACACGCCCTTGTCGCCGAGTTGGGAGATGGAGACACTTTGAACGCGGTCTCCTTCCGTCGAGATAACGCGCGTGGACACGTCGATGTGAGGAAACCGGCTTCGAATGCGAGCCACGACGCTGTCGGCCTGGGTGCGCGCGAGTGCGCTGGCACGCGTGCCAACCACGATATGCCGTACTTCTCTCGCCAACACCTTCGCCCTTCCCCGACCGAACGCCCTATTATGCCGGGGGAAGAATGGAAGGACGGCATGGCAAGTACTTTACTGCAGCGATTGGTCAAGAGGCATGGCGCGAGCATCGACCGGGAGATCCAGCGCTATCTGTCTCTGGGACAGACAAATCCCGACTTCGTAGGGATGATGGCATACCAGTTTGGTTATGTCGACGAGCGGCTCCAGCCGATCGAGGAGTCGGGTGGCAAACGTTTTCGACCGCTGCTCTGTCTGCTCGCATGCGAAGGGGTAGGTGGTTCCGTAGAGCAAGCGCTGACAGTGGCGGCGGCCATCGAAATTCTGCACAACTTTTCGCTCGTTCACGACGACATCGAAGATCACGATGCGACGCGCAGACACCGGCCCACAGTGTGGAAACTGTGGGGCGAGGCCCAGGGAATCAACGTCGGTGACGCCATGTTTGCGCTTGCAGGAAGAGCGATTCTCGACGCTTCCACGGATCCTGTTACGGCACTCGACCTGGCGCGCCATTTCTCCGGCACAGCCAGGGCGTTGACCGAGGGTCAATACCTGGATATGGTTTTCGAGTCTCGGGCTGACGTAAGGGCCGAAGAATATTCCGCCATGGTCGCCAACAAGACTGGCTGTCTGATCGAATTCAGTCTCTGGTCCGGAGCTCGCATCGGCGGAGCGGGTGAGTCGATGCTGAGCGCGATGAGATGTTTCGGCGCTGAGCTTGGGAAGGCGTTCCAGATCCACGACGACATTTCCGGCATATGGGCATCTCGCGATCGAACCGGAAAGGAAGCGGGAACGGATTTGCGGAACGGGAAGAAAACACTACCCGTCCTGCTGGCAGCCGAACATGCGGAC
>DAINCT010000018.1:5500-20310 GCA_036732245.1 Chloroflexota bacterium
TTATGGAAGCGCTCAATGGAACTGGAGCCAGAACTCGAGCCGAGGAGCGTGTCCGGGCGCATTTGCAACATGCCCGAACCGCGCTCGAAGCGGCCCACCTCAGCGACGCACATATGGAGACGTTCCTCACGCTGGCCGACGAGGTTACCGGTCAGGAGGCTCCCAGCAACTGAGGAATCGTCACAAAGTGAAATCGTTTGTGTTTCCACAACGTGATCAGCGTTTGGAGTGCGTGGGCGTCGTTCGATTGGATACCAACGTGCATGAGAACAATTGCTCCCGGCGACACTAACGCTGCACAACGCTGGACGATGGCAGTTGTGGACACCCTCTCCCAACCGAGGGAATCTACCGTCCACATCACCACATCCGGATAGCCAAGTCGAGCCACGAGCTGTAGCGCCGCGGAATCATAGTCTCCGAAGGGAGGGCGGAAGAATGGCTTGGTCGACCGGCCGGTCAGCCGGCGAATCACGGATTCGGTGCGCGTTATTTCCGACGCTCTCTGCGCCGTATCCAGTCCTCCCGCTCGATCCGACAGCCCAGTGAAGGATCGGTGGTCATAGGTATGGTTGATGAACGTGTCTCCGTCTCGCGCCATACGACGCACCAGATCCGGGTTCGCCATGGCCCACCGTCCAGTCATGCCGAAGCTCGCCCGAACATGGTTTCGTTCCAGCGTCTGGAGAATCTGTCCGGCATAGCCGCGATCGGCACCCGCATCAAAGGTCAGAGAAATGCGTTCTCCTACCGCCCTGCCCGACGTGATAAGGTGCGCCGGTACGGCTGTTGCAAGGGCCAATAATGCGACCGTGAGTAGTTTCATGTACTACGAAAGGATTTTCCGGTTTTGATACACCATCGTATGGACGTCAAAGACTGTGCGTCGCTTGCCTGCTCATGGTAGTCCTCCTCCTTGACGCCTACAACCTCCTGTTCCGTTCATTCACGAGCCTTCCCCGATCGATCACCGACGATGAAGATCGTCCGATCAACGCCGTATACGGCATGCTGGGCTACCTAGCTCGCATTTGTCGAGACCTTCAGGCCGATGTTGTGATGTCGGCTTTCGATTCACCGGACGTTCCGACCTTCCGTCACGAACTGTACCCCGCCTATCAAGGACATCGGGGACCACTTGGGGGAGAGCACGCAGACGATTTTGCGCGTCAGGTTGCGATCGCCCAAGCCGTTTTGCCTCGGCTGGACGTGCCGACGTTTAACAGCCCAGGCTACGAAGCAGATGATGTTCTCGGATCGCTCGCCTGTCGCCTGGACGGGCAAGGGAAGCAGTGTGTGATCGTTTCCACCGACCGTGACCTGCTGCAACTGGTTGGACCGAACATTCAAACCATGGCACCGGGCAATCCCCCTCGCTTCGCCCGAAATGATGAGGATGTGCGAGCGCGACTGGGTGTCGCTCCTGGCGGGGTCCCCTCGTTCAAAGCGCTCGCCGGCGATGCCTCGGACAATATCCCGGGCGTGCGGGGAATTGGGACCAAAAGTGCAGCTTCACTGGTAAACGAACATGGCTCCCTGGAAGCCATCTTTTCGACTCTCTCGTCACTACCGGCACGCCAGGCGATGCTGTTGCGTGAGGGACATGACGACGCATTCCTCTTCCGGCAGATCGCGACGGTGGTGACCGACCTTGACCTCAAGTTCGACCCCGACGAGATTCCGCGTCACGCGTTTGAGCCAGGCGCCAAGCCGCGGCAATTACTGCGAGATGCTGGATACGCGTGAGATGAATGGTACGCCCGGAGGGATTCGAACCCCCGACCTTTAGGTCCGCAACCTAACGCTCTATCCGGCTGAGCTACGGGCGCGCATGTCAAGATTTCGGCCCGCTCACCGCGCCCTTAGGCATCAGTGGCCCGGTGAGCCGCACAGATTCAGTGTACCGAATCTTCACAATCAGGGTACAGATTATAGGCCGAGACCTTAGCTCGGCAGACGTCCGACTTGCCGCTCGATGCGATCTGCCGTAAGAGTGACCACTGCTCGGAAGTCGGTCATCGATATTTTTTGCGGATCGAGCGTGTCGAGCGTGACGATGACCATGACCTGGCCGTGATGCACGTAACCCCAGTAGCTAACCAGGCCACTGGGAGCCGTGACGGTCTCAACCGCCACCATTGATGCGCCCACTTTGGTGCGGAGATGAGCGACCTGGCCCACGCTATTGAACGTGGCCGAAGCACGCTCCTCCGAATCAAAGGAGAGCGCGAGGGTGGCCACGGCCATTGCAACGTCGCCGGTCTCGCTTTGCAGTACACCACTAACGGACCGAAACGCAGTTTCGATCGCCGTGGCTCCGAGCACGTCGCCCAAAGCCTGAACCTGCGCGCCCTTGGACGAATCGTGTAGACGGACTTCTGGACCCAGGGCTCGCTGAATTTCGGTGGAGGATGGGAGCAGCGTATCGACTTTCATATCCCATCTTGTCAGTGCGACGGCAAGGGCTACAATACGGAGCCTCGGCGCACCCGCCGGCAGTGATCTTCCATTTCTGTATTAAGAATGAGACGTGATTCCGTACCGTCCCGTAGTTCCGTGCCACGAATCCAACTCGCCGGTTGCGTCTTCGGCTTAACTCTGGCAGGGTGCGGCGCCGTCCAGTCGTCTGTGGCTCCAACTGCCGTGCTCACTGCGACACGGGCCGCGTCGGCCACTGCCGCATCGCCAAGCGGCGCCGGATCGATGGCACTCACCGCGGCACGCGACCGAAAATTGCTTCTCGCCTCGTCGTACACTCCCGATAAATACGTGGTGAGTCAGATCGAGGGCGGGAAGCAAATTCTCGTGTTTCACTCGGTCTGCACGGGAAGTGCGGACGGACACTGCCAGGCTATCCAGGTGTTCCGAGCCGGGAACACATCACCGATATGGGTGGAACATTACGCCGGAGTGAAAGCGTTTCACGCGTCGCCCAGCGGGTTTACCGTTACATCCGTCCAGTACGCATCATCCGACCCACTGTGCTGTCCCAGTCTTCCTCCCGAGACCCGCGCCTTCCGGTGGAACGGCAAGACATTCACCTCGTCCCGACCAGGTTCTCAGGTCTCACCCTGAGTGTTGGAGGAGGCATTTTGTTCCCGGTCCCAGTTCGGTCTTGGCACAGAGCGCATTGCGATCGGCGCACCATGTTCTCGACAGATGCGCACCTGGGCGCCGCCATCCAGGCGGGTTATCTCCGTGAGGTGGTCGAGGTCACCCGGCGGCACGGGGTGGCCGGCGACGCAGCGATAGGTAGTCTCTCGTGGCAGTGAAATGTCCGTCACCTCGTTACCGTGTCCTTCCGAATTCAGGGTGCCGCCGAGATCCGTGTAGATGAATACCTGGAAGCGGCTCGCCGAGGCTATCGACGCACTCAGTTTACCCGCGGGTACCGGAATCCTGGTTGCGACGTCCGGCGGTCCAGATTCGGTTGCACTGGCGCTCGCGTTCCATTCAGCGGCGCTCGATCCCGCGAAGGCATGGAGACTTTGTCTGGGCCATGTGAACCACGACCTGCGAGGAGCCGATTCGGACGCGGATGAAGCGTTTGTGCTCGAATTGGGTCGCCGTCTGGGTATCACGGTAGAGAGCGTGCGGGTCGACACCATGGCGTATGCATCGGAACATAAACTTTCGATCGAGACGGCAGCCAGAGATCTGCGGTACCGAGAACTCCATCGCATGGTGCAGACCTGGGGCGGAGACGTAATCGCCGCAGGTCATCACGCCGACGACCAGGCAGAAACAGTGCTCATGAACCTGACGCGGGGTACCGGCCTGGATGGGCTCTTGGGTATGGCCGATCGATCGGGATCGATTGTCCGACCTTTCCTGCAACTGCCGAAGGAGGCCATCATCGATGCCCTCTCGGAACGGGGCGAACTGTACAGGGTCGACCACTCGAACGACGACGTGACGCCCCAACGTAATTATTTCCGGCACCGAGTAGTGCCGGCGCTGGCCGAGGTCAGACCAGATATCGGGGTGACGATCGCCCACACCGCGGATTCTCTCCGAGACGATGCCGTCTATCTGAATGCAGAAGCATCGCGCGCCCTGGAGCACATGGATGTTCACATTGAGGGCGAGCATGTGTGGGCGTCCACGGGTGTCTTCCGAGCACTGCCGCCGGCATTGCAGGGTAGGGCGCTCAGAATGTTGGTCGGGGCTCTTCGGGGCACCATGCGCGATCTTTCGACGGCGCAGGTGCTTCTGATGAGAGATGCCGTCACGGAGAGATCCGTGTCACGGGAGCTCGGAACCCAACTTCCCCATTCACTACGACTTGAGGTCAAGCAAGAACGGTTTCATCTGTACCGCGGCCTGCCGGATGCGAAGTCCATTCGTAACCCCGTCGAGCTCCTCGTTCCGGGTCATACTGCTACGATTTTCGGTTCGTTCGAGGTCGTGATCCAGGTGGTAGACACCGGACCCGAACGCACCATGGAACAGGTTGTCTGCGGCCCGTCCCATGCGTTGTGCGATGCGGACGTGCTGGGAAGGCGACTCCTGGTGCGGAGCAGACGTCCTGGAGACCGTGTTCGTCTCGTGCACGGCCCCGGCAGCAAAAAGCTCCAAGACTTGTTCGTCGATGCCAAGATCCCCCGAACAGAACGAGACCGCATACCGGTGGTAGAAAGTCCTGAGTTTATCGTGTGGATTCCAGGCTTCGGGGTCGATCGTCGTGCCGCTGAAACACCGGAAACGAAACGTGTTGCGCATCTCCGATTTCGTCCGTTTATTTAACAGAGGCCTAAGAATAGCGTGATACAATTCCGCAGTATTGCAGCGCATATTCGCTGCTTTGTCGTGGCCACGAAGGCCAATTTTGGGAGTCACATCTAATTCATGGATGCTAAATGGTTTCGAAATAGTTTCATATGGCTGATTGTCATGGTCTTCGTCCTGGCAATCGCTTTTCAGGTGTTTCGCAGCTCAGGGTCGAAGACGAGTACCATTTCCGCGACCGGGGGCAGCACGAGCCTGGTCGGCAAACTGCAGAGTGATATTGCGTCCGGCCAAACCGCAATCGTGACACAGGACGGCTCGAACATCACGCTCCAGCAAGGCTCTTCTGATGCGACGCACTATCAGACGGCTATCTCGGGTCAACTCGATGTTACCGAGTTCCTTAGGAACACCGGAGTCCAAACGGCAAGTCCGGGCTTCATACGCCTGGTGACGATCAAGTACGCTTCGCCCAGCCAGTTCGGTGCCTGGGTTCAGACCATCATCGGGTTCCTGCCGTTGCTCATCTTCGGCGGATTGCTGTTCTTCATGATGCGTCAGGCACAGGGCAGCAATAACCAGGCTCTGTCCTTTGGAAAGAGTCGGGCCCGCATGTTCGCAGGCAATCGTCCAACCATCACATTCGCCGATGTAGCCGGTGTGGAAGAGGCCAAACAGGAACTAGCCGAGATCGTCGAGTTCCTCAAGTACCCTGATAAGTTTGCGGCCCTTGGCGCGAGGATACCGCGCGGTGTGCTGCTAGTTGGTCCACCGGGTACCGGCAAAACTCTTCTCTCGCGCGCCGTCGCAGGTGAAGCCGGTGTGCCGTTTTTCTCGATCAGCGGGTCAGAATTCGTCGAGATGTTTGTGGGAGTCGGCGCCAGTCGAGTACGCGACCTCTTCGACCAGGCGAAGCGGAATGCGCCCTGCATCGTCTTCGTAGACGAAATCGATGCGGTCGGACGGCAGCGTGGCGCGGGCCTGGGCGGCAGCCACGATGAACGCGAACAAACGTTGAACCAGATTCTGGTCGAGATGGACGGGTTCGATACCAATACGAACGTGATCGTGATCGCGGCGACAAACCGGCCCGATGTGCTCGATCCCGCGCTCTTGAGGCCCGGTCGTTTCGACCGCCAGGTTGTCCTGGATAATCCGGATATCCGCGGCCGCAATCAGGTCCTGGAAGTTCACGCACGCGGCAAGCCATTCGAAAAGAACGTCAATCTCGGAACGCTCGCGAAGCAGACGCCGGGATTCAGCGGGGCTGATCTCGCCAACTTGCTCAATGAAGCTGCAATTCTCACGGCTCGCCGCAACAAGAAGGCGATCGGCATGAGCGAGCTCGAGGAGGCAATCGACCGGGTGCTCTCAGGACCCGAGCGAAAGAGCCGGATCATCAGCGAGAAAGAGAAGGCGATCACCGCCTATCACGAGGTGGGCCATGCTCTCGTGGCGCGGATGCTACCGAACATCGATCCGGTCCACAAAATCACTATCGTCGCGCGCGGATTGGCGGGCGGATATACTCGCCTGCTGCCCACCGAGGACCGATACCTGTATACCAAGTCCCAGTTCGAGGAAACACTGGCCTGGAGCCTAGGTGGCCATGCGGCCGAGCAGTTGATCTTTGGTGAAGTGACGACCGGCGCCTCCAACGACATCGAGCGCGCCACCAGTCTGGCTCGCCAGATGGTCACCCAGTACGGTATGAGCGAGAAGTTGGGTCCGCTGGCGCTGGGGAAGAAGGACGAGCTCGTGTTCCTTGGTCGCGAAATCGGTGAACAGCGCAACTACAGTGAAGCAGTCGCACAGGAGATCGATAACGAGGTCAGGAATCTCATCAACCGCGCTTACAGCGTGGCCCGAGAGATCCTGGTTCGACACAAAGACAAACTCGTCACGGTGTCCGAGAAGCTCATGAGCCTGGAGACGATCGAGGGCTTGGCCTTCGACGAGATCATGGGTCTGGCGCAGGCCGCGAGCACGTACTCCGCGTAGGATCGGTCGAGTCCGCCGGGGATCGATTCGTCGGTCCCCGGCGTATCCTTTTACGAGAAGTACTGGTGAAGTGCGATGGAGTTGTCTGCCTCGTGCTCTCCGCGTGCGATCGCGAGTATCACCTTCGCACCTTCGGACGTGCGACAGTCAACCGAAATCCCTAATTGGCCGAATATTTCGGCTCGACTCGGGTCTTTGATCCGGCTGATCACTTTCGGAACATGGAAAGCGTGCTGCGCGAGTTGGCTGGCCGTGATGTTCCGGTTGTCTCCACTGGTCGCCGCCACGAAGGCGTCCGCCGACTCAATGCCGGCCGAGCGCAAGACATCCTGATCGACTGCATTCCCGACAAAGGTGGCGCCGGCAAAGTCTTCGGGCAGACGTGAAAAGGCCGATTCCTGCCAGTCGATGATCGTGACTTCATGACCCGCCGCCGACAGCATGGTCGCGAGGCGGGCGCCGGTGCGACCACAACCCATGATCACGACGCGCATTGCAGACTCCATAATTCAGTCGTACCGGCCACCTCTTCGTGATGCTCCCGCAGTGACGGGCGAAGGTATTTATCCAATAAGTCCCTCGCGGAGATTGAACAACTCGAGGTCCGTGCGCTTTTCGAGCTGCTTTGCCTGCAGGTATGCACGGAAGTACTGTTCGTACCGGCTCTCGTTGGTCTCCCCGTTTCGCTCCATCTCTCGCAGAAGCGAAAGCCACTGCTGCGTCGCTTCAGACGCGGTCTTGCATTTGTCCTCTAACCGTCGGACCTGATTGTCACTCGACGCGCCTGACCGGCGACGGAGCAAACCAGCGAAACGACCGACGGGCGAGTCTTTCCTCGCACGTGCCATGTCGGACTACTCCAGAAATTAGCAGGGTTCGTTGCTCGGCATGAGCTTATCACGGCCGGACAACGGATTCAGTTGTTGTATCGACTGCCTCTCACGTCCGCCCCCCAGATCGCTGGGAGGAAGCACTCCAGAGCCTTCCGGGGTGCGAGTCATGAACTCGGCAACGGTGTCGACGGTTCCCGATGCCAGCGCGAGCGTGAACTCTAGAAAGCAATCATTACAAAGACGATAAGCACCGTACAGTGCCGACCCAGCCGCCTGCTTTTCTTGATCGCAGCTATGGCAATGCATGGCGCGGTTAAGTTCGACACCTCGTTCGACGCGATCGTCCGCCATTGAACGGACTACTCGTACGATGCGGTCTCGAGACTCCTCAGAGAGCTCGATTGGTTCTCGTTTGGCCAAAATGGCCCATCCCCTCATTGTCGTGAATAAGTAGCTTAGTATATCAGAGGGAAAAACGGAGAAGCGCTACGGACGATCGTCAACGTATAGCTGCAATCGTCAATCCAGCGGCAGCAGGCGGTCGCTCTTTGCGGACCTGGCAAGCCGTCGAGTCCCGTTTGCGTCTTCATGGAATAGCAGTCGGAGTGTTTACTTCCCGGACACCGGGAGACGGCACGGCACAGACGCAGGCCGCTCTGCAGTCCGGGTACACCACGATCCTGGCAGTGGGCGGAGATGGGACACTGCATGAAGTGATCAATGCGTTCCTGCGTGACGGTATCGTTCGGTCAGATATACGAGTGGGCGTCGTGCCTGCTGGCACGGGTATGGACTTCGCTCGTAATGCACGCCTCCGACGCGGGGCACGAGCCGCGGTCAGCCGTGTGCTCGGAGGTGAAGAGAGACGCTTCGACCTCGGAGCGCTTATCGAGCCCTTTCCCCGGCTCTTCGTCAATTTTGCCGAAGCGGGCCTGGGCGCGTCCGTCGTGGCACGAGAGACAGCGTTCAGTGCGCGTTGGCCAGGGCGCGCCTCTTTCTTTCTTGCGGGCATCGCCGCTGCTGCACGCGACCGGCCGATTAGCGGCACCGTGGTCATTGATGGAGCGACAGTGTATGACGGACGCCTGGTGAGCCTAATAGTCGCCAACGGTGCATATTTTGGCGGAGGCATGAAGATCGCGCCGCCGGCTCGCATGAATGACGGCGAACTCGATGTAGTGCTCCTTGGAGACCTGTCTCGGGTCGAACTGGTCTCTCAAATATGGAAACTCTATCCGGGGATTCATCTCCGAAACCCGCAGGTCCACTGGATGCGGGGTAAAGAAGTAACGTTTGCTCCGGATTTGCCCGGCCACATCGATCTCGACGGAGAACTATACCCCGGAGGAGGTAGCCGTATCGTGGTACACCGCCAGGCCCTCCGAGTACTGGTAGAACCCGGATCCACGCAAGTTTCGTGATAAACTTAAGGTGTTAAACGCAGGCCCGGCGTGCCTGCGTTTCTCTCTAGCGGGAGGGTTCGTGCGCTGGCTTTTAATGACGACGGTATTGGGCTTGAGTCTTGCAGGGTGTGGGTCCAGTTCGGCCCCGACGTCGCCAACTTCGACAAGCCCCACTACTCGCCCTGGCGCAACTGGGACAACATCCTCTACTCAAGTTGCACGAACTCCGCGTCCGATTTCTGTCGCCGTCGACCCCGGTTTTGCAGGCGCCGTGCGCACTCTGTGTGCGGAATTTGCTAGAAAAGACTCGTCCGCGGTCACGCGCGATCTTCCGTATTACCAGTACAACAGCGGTCTCCGATACGGCATGCTGGGAGACGGTGAAGGGCAGACCGGGGATCCCAGTTTAATGGCGACCTGGCTGGCCAAATCTTCTGTGCGCTGTGTCCTTCAATCGTCCGGCAGCCACGGTCACGGCACCGTTCTTGCCACCGGTTGGTCCCTAGGGGGCGGATCTGCCCTGATCGAACTAGATACGTACTCAGGACAGTGGAAAATCAACGACTTCACATTTGGGCCATATGGAGCCCTGTATCGCGCACTCCAGACCGTCCGGCCCGTCGTTCGGTATGCGGGATAGGCTGACAATTGTGAAGCACGTCGCGTTACTCTCACTGCACAGCTCGCCGATTGCCCCTCTCGGTCGTTCAGACGCGGGCGGAATGAACCTATACGTGCGTCGACTCGCGGACGAACTCGCAGCCCTGGGACTTCAAGTTGACTTGTTTACCCGCCGGACGGATACGCGGCTGCCCGCTGTTGTCGAGTTGGGACCGAAAACTCGACTCATACACCTGGATGCTGGATTACCGCAGCTCGAACCAAAGGCTCGATTGCCGCGGCTCATTCCCACGATGGCCCACGGGCTTCAGATGTTCGCGCGAAATGAAAACATCGACTACGACGTTCTCCACTGTCATTATTGGATCTCAGGTCTCGTCGGGTTACGATGCCGCGAGTCGTTGGGCGCGCCGGTCGTCTCGATGTTCCATACCTTGTCGAAAGTAAAAGCCCAGTACGCCGGTAGTGGCGCAGGCGTCGACTCCGGGCTGCGGATAGATGGTGAGCGGGACGTACTCGCGAACTCGGATGCCATCGTGGGCGCAACGGAACTCGAGCGGACGCAGCTGACGCGCCTGTACGGACGGGCGCCACTTGAGTTCGCCGTGATTCCTCCCGGGGTTGATGCGACCACTTTTCGGTCGCAGTCGATGGATGCAAGTCGCCGAGAATTGGGTATTGAAGCGGAAAAGGTCATCCTCTTCGTCGGGCGTTTGGACCCCATGAAACGCCTCGACCTTCTTTTGCGCGCGATTTCGTTATTACCGCGTGCGCAGCGGGAAGGACTTAGAGTGGTAGTCGTCGGCGGAAATGATGAGCAGGATCGAATTGCAGCGAAGCATTATCATTCAATAGCCGCCGATCTGGGACTCGGCGGCATCGTGGAGTTGCGGTCCAACGTGCCGCAAGATCAATTAGCGTTGTACTACTCGGCGGCCACGGTCTGCGCCGTTCCATCGGCATATGAGTCTTTCGGAATGGTCGCGCTGGAATCGATGGCATGCGAGACTCCGGTCGTGGGGTTCGATGTCGGCGGTATTGCCACCACGGTGCAGAATGGATCCACCGGTTTCCTCGCTCGTCCGGGGAACACCATGGACTTTTCGCGGAAGTTGGCCGAGGCGCTAGAGAGCCACTCCTTGGAGATCATGGGGAGGCGGGCACGGGAGTCGACCCGTCCGTACCGGTGGTCTCGCATCGGTCGACTCACGATGTCGTTCTACGAGGATGTCACTTCCGTCTACGAGGATCGATCGCTGGAACTGGCCGGAGCAGGGTAGGACGCAGGCGACGCCCAGCGTCTCGTTCGACGGCGGAATCGAATCGGGAGGGCGAGCGTACCTAGCCAGAAGTCGCACCGTGTCAGGCGCGAACCCTCACAACACCCGTGCGGGCGAATCTCTAGCGTTTCGAATTGGAGATGGCACGCTACGCCTCGGTCACGACGCCGATATATAAGCGTTCAGCTTGATTCTTTGGGTGTGCAGTCCATATCCAAGCTCTGTACAATGAGGGCGATGGAAACACGAAGCGCGCAGTTCAATCCAAGAATCTGCTCGGACGTGCCGCTGTACAACATTCAAGCAGTGGCCGCTGCTACGGGTGTTCCGTCGATCACGCTGCGTTCCTGGGAACGTCGATACGGCGTTCCCGAACCGAAACGGGACCCTAAAGGGTATCGCCTTTACTCCGATCGAGACATAGCCGTCACTCGGTGGTTGCGTCAGCGGGTGCAAGAGGGAGTCGGCATCAGTCGGGCGGTGAATCTCCTTCATGTGCTCGAGCATGGTGAACTGGAAGTGCCGGACGATTCGACGATGGACTTCGTCTCACTCCAGACGAAACTATTGAACGCGGTCGAACACCTGGACGAAGTTGCGATCGGACGGGTCATAGCAGAAGGACTAACCGTTGCCACGGTCGAGGAGGTAGCGCTTCGCCTGTTGCAACCCGCCTTGTATGAGATGGGAGAACGGTGGGCAGCCGGGCGACTATCGGTCACCACGGAACATGTCGGTTCGAATTTGATCCGGTCACACATCTCTCAGTTATGGCGCATCACGCCTTCCCCCTTGCGTGACGAACGGGTCATGGTCGCCTGCGCCCCGGGCGAGTTTCACGACATCGGAGCATTTCTCCTTGCGCTATTCCTTCGCCGGCGTGGATTCGACGTCATTTACGGCGGGGCAAACGTTGAGGCTGACAGTTTCATTGCCGACCTACTGCGTGTGAATCCGCAAGCGGTGTGCCTATCGGCTGCAACACTTCAGACGGCGAAGACCCTGCGGGATCTCTTTGTGGAAATCGACGGGGATTATGCTGGAGTCCTGGGTTTCGGCGGACGCGCTTTTAACGAACATGAAAACTTGACAGATGCGGTTCCAGGGGTGCATCTCGGTGCAGATGCGCAGCTCGCTACGGACCATCTCGACGCAACCTTTCGGCATCGACGCGCCGGCTGACGCTCCTAATATCGCTACGACGAAGGTCCACAGGTCCCGGTCCCGGTCCAGACGATTTTACCTGGCCGGAGGTAGTTGGTCGTACGAGATGTCGTCGGGGCCGATGAAAGACGTGATCGCCCTACTGAAAAGGACCGGACATGAATGGAAGTCGCCGCTCCCCACGCTCGCTACAGGGCAGGTCGGAGCGTCGGTCATCGCCGCAGGAGGTCACGTACACTCAAGGGCTATCCCCACATCCCGTATTGGAGTGCTTCTTTGGCTACAGTGAACACGCTCTTTGATTGCAAGCATGAAACCGTGATTGAAGTGCAGATCGACGACGACGTCATCGTGCCGGCACAGGTTCGCGGTCTGGGTCAATGTCCCCTGTGCATGGGCGAAGAATCCGCCGTACCGGTCTCCGGCGTGGCCCCTCAACCCGGCGGAAAAGAACTGGTGCTCGATTCCATCATGCTCATCCCCATTGGTTCCTGACGTTTCGCGCGACGTCACGGTCCGTCCTGGTGAGATTGAAGTTTTAGCGCCGCCACCATCGACTGACGCTGGGGATCGAGCGCGGCCTGCGCGGCTGCTCCAGCCACGTCGGGAGCGGTGAACGCGTCATACAGGGGCATGCCGTCCATACCGGTCCACGGCGCCTGTGACAACGCCAGAATCGTAGGCGCGATGTCATAAATGGTGGCTGGGTACGACGAATGAATACCCTGCCTGACGCCGGGTCCAGAGAGAATGAGCGGGATGTGCTCCGCGTTCCACGACGCTCCCCCGTGGTCGCCGCGCCAATTCGTCTCGTTGCGCCCCATAATCGAGGTGTTCTCAGCCAGAAACATGACGACTTGCGGAGCGCTGGGACTGACTAACGTTCCCAGCAGAAACTGGTACGCCGATTCCACGGCGGGAGACGCCAGAGCTTTGCCCCCCGACGCTCGCACGTACCGGAGAGATCCGGGCCGACGGTAGTACACGGCCCGGACATACGGATTCCGCAAGGCGACGAGGTTCGAGGCGACCGCTGCCGCTTTCGAGCGGTTTTTCAACCAGAAGTACCCGCCGGAATGGTAGTCATAGTCATCCAGGGAGGTGCCGGCCCTTTGCACCGCTTGCGCGATTATCTCGTGCGGAATCCTATGATGCAGAGCGAGCATGCCGTGATCGGCGGTAAGCACGAACAGAGTCTGCTTGAGCACATGAGCCTGCCGAAGTGTGTCTTCGATCATCCCAAGATCGGTGTCGAGCCGGGTCATGAGTTTCCAGGCGAACCATTTGTCCTCGGGACCTCCAAGCAGGTGGCCGAGTGGCCAGTCAAACTCGGGAAGATTGATGATCGTGACTCGTTGATGCACCTGTCGGAACGACGACAGAGCCAATTGCACCGCCAGGTAATCCTGGTCGCCAGGCGCGAGGTGAGGGGCATAGGCCGATAAATATGGAGGTGCCAGTACGGATTGAGGCGGAACGTGACGCGGAATGGCGACCGGTTTCCAGATTTGGTTCTGAATCTCGTAGTACATCAAGTAGTCGGCATACGGGCCGCCGACCGAATCCACCGCGTAATCTTTGTGGCCGCTGGTCACGGCCACGGTCGCGGTGGGATCGACCTTCTTCAATTCCGAGGCTATGGACGGAACGCCGGAGCGCCGCAAGACCTGTTCGAGTTGCCCCTGCTGAATCGGGATCGGATTGGTCGGCTGTTCGTGCAGCCCGGCCTGGGTCACCCAACTAAAAGAAATAATGCCGTGACGGCGGGGGACGGTCCCGGTTCCGAGCGAGGCGTGCCCAGTGGGAGTTTCAGTTTCGAGCATGCCGTCCCATGCTCGGTCATAGGTCACGCCTTGCCGCTGAAGAGCGGCGATATGCGGGAAATCGCCGAGCTTGAGGTAAGCAGGTGGGGATCCGTCCAGAACGAGCATCACGACGTACTTTGGGTGCGCCGCCAGCACAGGAATCGGATTAGCGGGATCCGCCGGTACGCCTGTCGTGGTGCTCCCGGCCGAACTGACGTGGCCGGGAATGAGGACAAAAATCGCGCACGCCAGGAACGCGCGGAGCACCAGAGAGTACGGTCGCAAGCCCTTTATCCTTTCATCTTCGCCAGTGTATATCGAGTGAGACCTGGAGGCGGCTCCATATCTCCGCGCCGAGTCTCACTGCGCGCGAAGGTGCGAAAAACGGCCAATTCTGCTATACTTCAATTACGATAGTAATGGGATTAAAGTGGCAACCCGTCGTGAGGGTTGCTTTTTTGTGAGGAAACCTTGGCTTCTCAACGAGACGACATTCGCAACATAGCAATCATCGCCCACGTGGATCACGGCAAGACCACGCTGGTTGACGGAATGCTCAAGCAAAGCAACATTTTCCACGAGCACGAGCATGTCGGCACGTTGATTATGGACTCGAACGATCTTGAGCGCGAGAAGGGCATAACCATTCTCGCCAAGAACACTGCCGTGCGGTATCGCGACATCAAGATCAATATTCTTGATACTCCAGGTCATGCAGACTTTGGAGGCGAGGTGGAGCGTGTCCTCAACATGGCGGACGGCTGCCTTCTACTCGTCGACGCGGCGGAAGGGCCCATGCCACAGACCCGATTCGTGCTGCGGAAGGCACTGGAAATTGGCTTGAAACCGATCGTCGTAATCAACAAAATCGATCGGCCAAACGCTCGTATTCCGCAGGTGTTGCAAGAAACGCAGGATCTTTTTCTCGATTTGGCGACCGAGTCTCACCAGCTCGACTTCCCTGTCCTGTACCTG
>DAINCT010000019.1:0-20015 GCA_036732245.1 Chloroflexota bacterium
ACCGGCTATGGCGCCAGACCGTAACCATATACGGACCGAAGCCCATGGCGTGATCGGTCCAGGAGGCGCCGTACCTTGACACGAGAGTGGGCAGGGGCACGAACGAGGCTGGAAAAGCCAGCTCAGACAGGAAGTGAGCGGCTGGATGCACCAGGGTAATCCGGACGGTAGACCGGTTCACGGCGACGATGCCGCGCGGCTTCGTCCCAGAAGTGCTGCCAACGATCAACTGCAAGTAAAACGGAGCGGTTCCCGCAGGACCTTCCGGTCCAAGCGCCCGGTCGAGTGCTGCGACGAAGTCGTTTGCCGTCACCTTCGTGCCGTCCGCGTACCGCAGATTGGGGCGTAAGAAGAAGGTATATGTCTTCCCATCGCGCGAAATGGTCCAGTGCGATGCGCCGTCGGGCTGGACTCGCAGGCGTTGATCGAGACGCACTAACCCGCCATATACCAGGGAGGCCACGGTGATAGACGTCGCATCCGACGCCAATGCCGGATCGAGGGTGAGAAGATCGGAAATACCTGCCAGCCCCCACTGCACCGTCGACTGCGCGTGTTGCGCCGGAGACCCGGCCTGACCAACGACAGTCGGGGTCTGTGAGCCGCAACCGCCCATGAAAACGGCGAGCACGAGTAACGGAATGAAGTAGCGTATGGGTCGGTCCTCCCGGGGGCAGGAGGAATTGTACCGCACGGTTCGTGGGCCGTCGGGCGACAGCAGGTGCGCGGATCAGCTCAGGCTCGACCCGCCGAGATCACCGAAACTGCGCTAGCAGCACTCTTTTTCGGCTTCGGTCAGCCACGCATCACCAAAAGTGCGCAACGCTTCGATGACGGGCAAAGCTGCGACGCCTTTGGCTGTTAGTGTGTACTGCACGCGTGGAGGGATTTCCCGAAACGATTCGCGCTGAATCATCCCGTCCCCTTCCATTTGCCGCAGCCTGTCCGCCAACGTGCGGGGACTTATGCCACCCGAGGCGTCCTCGAGTTCGGAGAAACGCATGGAACCGTCCGCCAGATCGCGCAAGATGACGAGGGTCCAGCGGTCCCCCAGCAGCCGAGCAGCGTTGGCAATCGGGCAGACGGATGCATGCCGTGTCTTTAGCTGGCTCATTCCGTGCACCTCCTAGGCCATATCCCTTACTATAGCACGTTGCTATCAAAGTGGTAGTTACTATATACTGGTTAGTAGAAGATTCCTGAAAGGAGATTCGAATGTCCCATCCCGTTGCCATCTCAGACAACTCGTTTCAGAGCGAGGTCGTCGACGCATCCAAGCCGGTTCTGGTTGATTTCTGGGCGGAGTGGTGCGGCCCGTGCCGCATGATTGCTCCCATTCTCGAGTCCATGGTTGACGAGTATTCAGACAACCTGAAGATCGTCAAACTCGACGTCGATGCCAATCCCAAGACCATGATGAAGTTCGGTGTACAAAGTATCCCGACGCTCATCCTCTTTAAGAATGGGGAACCGGTAGAACGCATCGTGGGTTACATGCCCAAAGAGCGCTTGCTCGGCAAAGTTCGGCCCCATATCGGTGCAACTGCCACGGCATAGATCGTTCGAGCTTGACAAGGCCGCGATCCAGGCGAACCCACGTTCGCACGGGTCGCGGCTTTTGTATATACGATGGATAGCGCGAGGAGGTGAGGACGATTTCAACGGCGGCGACCTCGGCGGAACTGACGCGATACGCCATCGGAAGTATGATCCCAGACCAAGTAGTCCATCCGGCCAATGAGCAGGAGGCGGCGCAAACGCTCCTCGCCGCACGGAACGCCGGCGAGACGGCTGTACCGGTGGGCGGGGCGACCCTGCTGGATGTCGGAGACCCCCCGTCATCGTATGCGCTCGCCGTTGTTACCGACCGCATTTCCGGCATCGTGGAGTACAACCCGGGCGACCTCACCATTGTGGTCCGCGCCGGCACTACCCTGGGCGAAGTCGAAGCGGAACTTCATGAACACCGGCAATTCCTGTCGGTGCAGGCGCCATTCCCGAGCCGAGCGACGATCGGCGGAACATTGGCGGCCAATGTGACTGGCCCGTTGCGCCTGGCATACGGGTCAGTCCGGGACGCTGTCATCGGCACACGGGTCGCCCTGCCCAGCGGCCACGTTGCCAAGAGTGGTGGGCGCGTGGTGAAGAACGTGGCGGGCTACGATCTATCAAAGCTCTTCATCGGGTCATTCGGGACGCTCGGGATCATCGTCGAAGCGGCCTTCAAAGTGTTCCCGCTGCCCGTGACCCGTCGTGTGCTCGTGGCGCCGGCAGCCGGTGTCTCGGCTGCAATGGATTTCGCCGCGACCGTGGCGAGATTGGGACCGGGTTTATTGTCGCTGGCTGTGGTGAACGATCCCCTCGCTCGCGCTATGAAATTGGAGCGATCGTCGACGATCGTACTGGTTGGCGGTACCGCGGAGGCAACGGAAGAATTGATCGCTGAGATTTGTTCTCGAGCGTCATCTCCGAAGGTCCAGACGCTGTGCGAACCGGAGAGCACTGAAATCATGGACGCGTTACAAGATTTTCCTGGCCGTGCCACCGTACGAATGTCCGCTCGCATCTCCCGTCCCTTTGCGAGTACTGCGGAGTCGGCAGAGATCGAAGCACTGTCATATCCCACGATCGGCACTTCCTTCCTCTGTGCTCCGAATTGGAACAGTGACGATGTGGCCGCGGTGCGTCAGGACGCGGCGCGTTCAGGCGGGAACGTGGTGGTGTGGCGGCGTTCACCTGGCCTGGAAGGTGTCTCGACCTGGGGCGAGCTGGGGCCGGAACTGGCATTGATGCGCGCGGTCAAGTCAGTCTTCGATCCGCAACGCACCATGAGTCCCGGCAGATTCGTGGGAGACATCTAAGCTGCATTGGTACAATGCCGCTGGCGAGCGTATTTCGATTTCAAAGAACGTGGTGGCGTGTAATGACAGATCGTTGCTTGATGGCGGTGCATGCGCACCCCGATGACGAAGTTTTTTCGACCGGCGGTATTCTCGCCAAGTCTGCGCAGGAGGGCGACCGTGTGGTGGTCGTGTACTGCACCAATGGGGAAGCCGGCGAGATGCACGACGCAGACCTGATTCCGGCGGAGGCAATACCCCGGCTCGGTGAGATTCGAATGGAGGAGGCACGCAAAGCGTGCGCTCTGCTCGGTGTCACCGACGTAGTGTTTCTCGGGTATCGAGATTCCGGCATGAAGGATACCGAAGAAAACGCGAACCCGGCCGCCTTCGCCAACGCCTCCCTGGACGAGGCGACGCAGCGTCTGATCGAGGTGATCAGAGCGACCCAGCCGCAGGTCATGATTGCGTACGACGAAGATGGCGGATACGGTCACCCTGACCACATCATGGCGCACCGCGTCGCGCTGGAAGCTTTCCAAAGACTTCAGGGAGAACCGAACGGCCCGCGCAAGTTGTATTTCTCGGCCCGTTCACGAGAAGGTTTTCGCCGCTACGTGGAAGCCATCAAGGAACACGGGTTGACCGTTCCCTGGATCGACGGCGATTTCAATTTTGACGAATACGGGGTACCGGACGCGGAAATCACGGCGCACATCGATGTCGAGCCATTCGTGTCGCTGAAAAAGCGGGCGCTCTCGGTTCACAAGACGCAGATTCGACCCGACTTCTTCTACCTGCAAATTCCAGACGAAGCACTCATGGCCGGTTCCGGACTGGAGTATTTCGTCCGCATCTTTCCTCCGCCCGAGCCAGGTGAGAGAGAGACCGATCTTTTTGCGCCGGTCGCCACGCGCGAAGCGTTTGCATAGATCGGTCAGTCACGGTGTCTGACAAAGAGCCAGGCGATGGCGCCCGTCGGCGCGAATGCGACGAGCAGCAGAAACACGGCCGCTCCACGGAAGATCGTGGCGAGTATAGTCAGTGCGATGGGATCGGGCAGCATGGCGAACTCCGCGACGGAGGCCCGTCAGGAACACATCTCCACGAAGTTTCCGAGAAGTTGAGGACCGTCGAGGGTGAGAACCGATTCGGGGTGAAACTGTACGCCCTCAATCGGATATTCTCGATGCCGCAGGGCCATGATGGTTCCATCCTCGGAGCGCGCAGTGACTTCCAGAGACGCCGGTAAAGTCGGCTCGTCGACGGTCAGTGAGTGGTAGCGCACCGCCTGAAAGGGTGACGGCAAGTTTGCCAACACCCCGGCCTGCGCGTGGAAGACCTGAGAGGTCTTGCCATGCATCAGAACCGGCGCACCGATCACATTGCCGCCGTACGCGGCCGCGATGCATTGGTGGCCCAGACATACACCCAGCGTGGGGATCGAAGGTCCGATCTCACGCATGAGCCGGCACGAGATGCCGGCTTCTCCCGGATTGCCGGGACCGGGCGAGACCACGATCCCGGCCGGCCGCAGTTGTCGGACCTCGTCGACGGTAATTGCGTCGTTGCGCTCCACCTGCACCTCGACGCCCAGAACCGAGAGTACTTGATAGAGGTTATACGTGAAGCTGTCGTAATTGTCGATCAGCAGGATCACGAAGCGCCTCCCGCGGCTTCCAACATGGCCCGCGCTTTATTCATCGATTCCACATATTCGCGTTCCGGCACCGAATCCGCGACGATACCCGCTCCAGCTTGGACGTGAAGTACACCATTTTTGATCAGGCCCGTTCGGATCGTGATGGCCGTTTCCATGTTGCCGCCTTTACTGATAAATCCGGCCGCCCCGGCATAGGAGCCGCGCTGGTCGCGTTCAAGTTCCGAGATGATCTGCATTGCTCGAATCTTCGGCGCCCCTGACACCGTGCCCGCGGGGAAGGCGGCACGAAGTGCGTCGTAGGGCGAGCGACCAGGTGCGAGGCGGCCGGTCACGTCGGAAACCATGTGCATGACGTGTGAGAACTGTTCCACGCCCATGAAATTCGACACTTCTACCGAACCTGCAGCGCTGACGCGGCCCACATCGTTGCGTGCCAGGTCGACCAGCATAAGATGTTCCGCTCGCTCCTTTTCGTCCGCTACCAGGTCCTCGGCCAGAGTGGCATCCTCTTCACGGTTCCTGCCGCGGCGCCGCGTCCCCGCAATTGGCCTGCTCGAGACTACTCCCCCCTCCACCTGGATGAGCAATTCGGGTGAAGCGCCTACCAATTGGTGGTCGCCCAGGTCGAGATAATACATATACGGCGAAGGGCTGACCGTCCGTAGGCGGCGGTAGAGCCCGAATGGGTCTCCTTCGAGCGGCATGCTCAAACGCTGCGACAGCACGACTTGCAGGATATTGCCGGCTCGAATGTGTTTCTTTCCGGCGGTCACCATGTCTTCGAACTCTGACGGCTTCAGATTGCTTCCGGGTTTCAGAAGTACCGGCGCCGGGAGCGGTGGAGCATCAACCGGCTGCTCCAGGCGCTGGGCGATTTCGTCGATGCGGTCGACCGCGCACGCATACGACCGCTCGATCGAGTCGGAAGGCCAGGCGTGGCTGACAATCCGGATCTTGCGACGGACGTGGTCGAAAATCAGTACCGTGTCGATGTCGAGAAAGACGGCATCCGGAAGGCTCAATGGGTCTTCGGCTGCCAGTGGGATGCGTTCGAACCAGCGGGCGGCTTCGTAACTAAGATAGCCCACTGCACCTCCCTCGAAGCGAGCATCTGGGGTGGGCGCCGGCCCATAGGCATCCACCATCGTCCGAATCGCCTGGAGTGGATCAGCGCACGGCTGAGGAGGATCATTGTCGAAGCGCTGCATGCCTTCAGCCACACGCAACACGCGGCGGGGCCGAGAGCCAATAAACGAGTAACGGCCAAGGCTCTGACCGCCTTCCACGCTCTCCAGGAGGAAGCTGGGACCGGCTTCCCGGACTTTGAGATACGCCGACACCGGTGTGTCAAGATCTGCGAACACCTCGCGCGAAACGGCGACCGGGTACTCCGTCACTCCGATCCGGCGACACTCCTCAAGCGTGGGCGTATAGTCGTTACTCATGGCGCGCTCCCTTACTCTCAAGATCCGGGCGAAGGCTGCTCGCGCCTCGCAAGTACGCATGTCGGGGTGGGCGTGAGATGTCTACGTGCACGAGAACGCGTATGCACAATGCCAGTGCTCCGGGAACGTCGATTTCTTGCATGTCCAGCATGGGCACATCCCACCCGATCTCGCGGGCGGCACGCGCGGGGAAGCAGGCATTGAGATCCGGCGTCAACGTAAAAAAGACGCTCACGATCTCATCTACTTTGAGCTGATTTCGTTCCACCAGGCACGTTAGGAGGTCGTGCGTGGCCTCGGTAATGGCCTCCTGTGAGTTGGAGTGAGCGGTGATCGCTCCACGCAACGCTTTCACGCTCCTTCTTCCAGGCGCTGCAGCAACCCGAGCAATGCGAGATCGTAGCTGCGAGCCCCGAAACCGGCCACCTGTGCCACACAGACCGGAGCGATGACCGATGTGTGGCGAAACAGCTCGCGAGCCGGCGGGAGCGACATATGGACTTCCACCACGGGATAGTCAACGGCCGCCACGGCATCGCGGAGCGCGTAACTGTAATGAGTGAAAGCGCCCGGATTGAATATGCATCCGTCCGCCCAATTCCGGACCTCGTGCAGGGCGTCGACCAGGGCCCCTTCATGATTTGATTGCGTGGTTCGGACGACCGCGCCCCGGTCTCGCGCAAGGGCGTGCAGGCGTTCATCGATTTCGGCCAGCGTCGTGGACCCGTAGATATCGGGCTCACGGGTGCCCGTCAAGTTGAGGTTTGGCCCGTGTAAGACGAGAATCGACGCCACGTCACACCTTCTCCGCTCTCTGCAGCACCGATCTTACGTCCTCGACCGTGACGTCCATCACAATGCCGTCGCCGATCTCTCGTGGAATTGCCACACGGATCTTACCGGCTCCTCGTTTCTTATCCTGTCCCACGAAATGCAGAATCGCCCCCGGGTCAATGTCCTCAGCTTCCGTCGGCAGTGAAAACCTCAGGATCAACGAACGAAGCGTCTCCAGCGTCGACTCGGCGCACCAGCCGCGAGAGACAGCCAGTCGCGTTTCCGCCACCATGCCGATACTGACGGCCTGTCCGTGCGAAAGTCGATACTCACTCGCCGCTTCCAGTCCATGGCCGATGGTGTGGCCAAAATTGAGAAGCATGCGCTCGCCGCGCTCGAGTGGGTCGCGGCGCACGACCTCAACCTTCTGATGGGCGGCGGCTCGAATGATGTGAGGATAGTCGAGTACATCGTCCAGCGTGACAACGTCCAACTGTGAGATCAGGAGCCGAGAACACATGTACCCAATCTTGATGACCTCGGCCAGCCCGTCCGCCAGGGACGGAGCCGGGAGGGTCCGGAGCGCGCTCGGATCGATGATCACCAGGTTGGCAGGCTTGAATGCACCGATCATGTTCTTCGCAGCGTGAAAGTCTACGCCGACCTTGCCGCCGATCGCCGCGTCTACCTGTGCAAGCAGGGTTGTGGGAATCAACACGAGGTGCAGGCCGCGCACGTAGGTCGCGGCCAGCATGCCGGCCATGTCTCCTACGACTCCGCCACCCACTCCCATCACCGTGGAGGAGCGGTCCAGTCCCGCCTGCATAGCCGCCTGGTACACGCCGTCCATCGTCTGGAGCGTCTTATACTCCTCCCCACGAGGGATCGCGTGGACGTGCACATCGAGCTCGGCAGTTTTCAGCGACGCTTGAATCACCCCGAACATGGGCAGGCCGGCCACGTGAGAGTCGGTGAGAAGCAGCACTGGACCGGTCAGGCCATGCCGAGCCATAACAGTGCCGGCACGAGTCAGCAGGCCCTCTTCGAAGAGTATGTTGGATCTCTGACACTGTGGAATATCGAAGGTAGCGGCCCCGGTCACCGGGACGAGATCAACGATGCTATCGGCAACCTGCTGCGGAGTGAGGTTCGTGGTCTCGACTTGTGGGTACAGGGCATACACGCTTTCACGCTCCGTCAGTAGAGTCGTAACGCTGTGCGGATGACGGGCGTCAAACAATGGACGCTCTCCGCTGTCCCCCACCCGCTGCGCAATGATTTCCGGCTCACACGTCAGACACACGACAGCGTCGTCGGCTCGCAAGAGGAGACGGTTTTCCGCGCTCACCAGAGTGCCTCCGCCTGTGGAGATAGCCATCCCCTCTTTCTGAACCGCGTCCGCGAAAACCTGCGTTTCCAGTTGTCGGAAACCGCTTTCACCCTCGCTGGCAAATATCTCGGCCACGCTACGGCCGATCAGGCGTTCGATCTCTTCGTCCGTATCGACGAATTCCAGTCCGAAGCGCCGGGCCAGAAGACGACCCACGGTCGTCTTTCCGGTCCCCATGAAGCCGGTGAGAATCAAATTCCTCACTGCGCGGCCGACCTGTAATGGTGGTGGATCTCGGCGATACTGTCACCGCCAAACTTTTCGAGGAACGCGTCGGCCATGACGAACGCGACCATTGCCTCGCCCACCACGCAGGCGGCAGGCACCGCGCAGATATCGGACCGTTGATAAGAGGCGAGCGCGCCCTCTCCAGTCCGCACATCGATACTTTGCATGGGAGTCAAGGTAGTGGAGATGGGCTTCATTGCCCCGCGCACGATGACGGACTCGCCGTTAGTCACGCCGCCCTCCAGACCGCCGGCGCGATTACTGGCGCGTTGGGGTCCACTCGCACCCGGGAGAATCGCATCATGTGCTTTTGTGCCCGGCGTCCGCGCGTTTTCAAAGCCCGCGCCGATTTCAACCCCCTTGATTGCCTGAATGCTCATCACCGCCTGGGCCAGCCGTCCGTCCAGCTTGCGATCCCAGTGCACATAACTACCCAAGCCCACCGGCACCCCCAGAACCTGCACCTCGAACACACCTCCCAGGGTGTCTCGGTCGCGCCGAGCCTGGTCGATGTGCTCGATAAAGCGACGCTCCGCGTCAGGATCCGCCACGCGTACTTCTGACGCTTCGATCCTTTCACGCACTGAAGCGTCCTCGAGATCGGCGCCTCCAACCATTTCATCCCCGATCGAGATGACCTGTCCGGCCACCACGATTCCAAATTCGGCGAGCAACCGTTTGGCGACTGCTCCCACCGCCACGCGCATGGCAGTCTCACGTGCACTGGCTCGTTCGAGGACGGTCCGCATGTCCGCCAGTCGGTATTTGGTAGCGCCGGCCAGGTCAGCGTGTCCTGGTCGGGGCACGGTCAGTACGGGTCTTTCGCGCTTTTGCTGGTTGGCATAGTCGCGGTTTTCAATTCTCATCGCGATAGGCGCCCCGGTTGAGCAGCCGTTTTCCATGCCGGAGAGCCAGTCGACATGGTCCTTTTCGATCTTCTGACGTCCGCTTCGTCCGTATCCTCCCTGGCGGCGGACTAGGTCAGCGTCGATTAACTGCGTATCGACTTGCAGGCCGGCCGGCATACCTTCAAGGATGCCCGTGAGGGACGGCCCGTGCGACTCACCGGCGGTCAGGAAACGGAGCATATATCTACCTCCCGTAACGTGTGCCTACACGCCGCGCGCATAACCTCCAGGTGCGGTGCGACGCCGGTCCATAATTCGAAAGCGGCTGCTCCCTGCTGGACCAACATCTCGATGCCATCAAGTACCGAACATCCAGCCTCCAGAGCTTGCCGGACGAGTGGCGTCGTGGATCCGTACACCAGGTCGATTACGACCGTTCGCGGGTCCAACTGTGTCCCATTCGGCAGAGGTGAAACCGGCAGATGGCTCATGCCCAGTGGTGTAGTGTTGACGACAAGATCGCCGGTCTCAATGGCGCGTCGCGCGGCAGAGCTGTACAGTGCCGCCATCTTCGCCGGGACCGAGAGTCGAGCCGCCAGGGCCTGGGCTTTCCCTTCGTCCCGGTTGCAAATAGTCACAAGCGCTTCCATATCGACCAGTGCCCGCACGACCGCACGGGCTGAGCCGCCTGCTCCGATCACCGCAACCGGCCGCCCGCGCAATGTAATGCCACACGATTGCACCGTCGCCGCGAACCCGGATAGATCGGTGTTATATCCCGTGAGCATGCCACTTTGGTTGACAACCGTGTTAACGGCTCCGACGCTCCGAGCCGACCCGTCGAGCGCGTCGAGCTGCGAACCAATCAACTCTTTATGGGGAATGGTGACGTTGAATCCGGCCAACGGCCGTTCCCGGACCTGCCGCACCCACCTGGACAATGAGGAAGGAGACACTCGTTCTTTCTCGTAATCGGCGTCGATACCAGCGGCAGCGAAGGCAGCCCGGTGCATGACCGGGGAAAGGCTATGCGCGATCGGATCACCGATCACCACGTAATGATCAGTCTGCTTCAATCGCGGCTCCCAGCGACGAAAATACGGAGGTGAATCCCGGGAATGAGACGTCGGCTGCCTCGGCTCCCTCGATCACGGTCTCTCCACGGGCACACACTCCCGCGACCGCCAGCATCATTGCCAGACGATGGTCGCCGTGGCTCTTCACACTTTCGCCGCGTAACGGCGTCTTGCCGCGAATGCGCCACCCGTCCGGCCTCTCCTCGATATCGGCTCCCATGACCTGGAGCTCTCGAGCAACCGCCGCGATCCGGTCCGTCTCTTTCACGCGTAGCTCCGCGGCTCCTTCAATCACGCTCTCACCCTGAACCTGGGTGGCGAGCAGCGCTATCAACGGCAGTTCGTCCACCAATCCCGGGACATCCTGTTCGGAGAGGTGTATAGGGTGTTCGATTAGGCCGCTGACGGTGACGGTGCCCCGTGGCTCGCCGGCCTCTTCCGACTCCGAGTGAGTAGTCACCGAGGCTCCCATGCGCTCTAGCACGCGCAAAATGGCGGCGCGAGTTGGATTCAAGCCGATTGAATCGATCGAGACTTCGCCACCGGTCAAAGCCGTTGCCGAGAGTAAAAACGCGCCTGAAGATATGTCTCCGGGAACTGTGAGGTTGAACCCGGGTGGTGGGTCACTCCGTTCCACCTCGACCGATGTGCCGTGCCGCCGAACGTTTAGTCCGAACGAGGCGAGCATTCGCTCCGTGTGGTCTCGCGCCGGCACGATTTCGACCACCGTGGTCGTGCCTGTCGCGAAGAGGCCTGCCAGCAGTACCGCCGATTTCACCTGAGCACTGGCGACTGGCAATGTATACGTGATTCCGTGCAGGCGACTGCCTGTAATGTCGAGTGGGGCCGAACCACCCTCGGTCGCAATGGATGCGCCCATTTGGCGTAGAGGATCAACTACTCGCCGCATCGGACGACATCGCAGCGATGCGTCTCCGGTGAGCCGGCAGGAGAAGGCCTGGCCGGCAAGCATGCCGGCCAGCAAGCGAATCGTCGTGCCCGAATTCCCCGCATCGAGTTCGCAGTCGGGGGAAAGCATCCCGCCGGCCGAGTCGAGGCGCGCGCCTTCCGGCTGCAGGTCGACGGTCACCCCCAATCGACTCATACACGAGGCCGTCGACATCACATCCTCTCCGCTGGGAAGATTGTGAATCGTGGAAGTGCCACGGGCCAACCCGGCCAGCATTAAAGCCCGATGCGCGATAGATTTATCGCCCGGTACAGTCGCCCACCCACCGATCGTCGAAGTTCGCCCCCGCCACCTCACGATGGCACCACACCGGCGATCAAAGCAGAACGTTCGTTGGCGCGCACCATGGCGTGTTCAAGGGCTGCCTTATCTTCGGCCAGGGACATGTTCGTTAGATTCTGGAGTTGCGTCATGCACACTTCGACAGCTGCCGAAATATTGTCGGCATTCGACACCAGAATATCTTTCCACATGTTCGCCCCACTTGCGGCCAGTCGAGTCATATCTCGAAGGCCCGGACCCGCGAGGCTCTCGTCGCGCGGCTCGAGTGAAAGTGCCAGAGCCATCGCGAGGAGCTGAGGAAGATGGCTGGTTCGCGCAATTATATGGTCGTGCTCTAGGGCCGACAGGATGACCGGGACGCCGCCGATCTCACGCACCATAGTCTGGGCTGTCTGAATGGTAGAAGCACTTGTCAAGTCGCTTGGGACCAGCGCAAAAGAACGTTCCTGGAAAAGCATGACATCGGCCACTGCCGGTCCAGATTGTTCTTTTCCGGCGATGGGATGACCGCCGATCATTCTGGAGGCGCCCGACAGCCTTTTCATTGCGTCAATTACCGGCCCCTTTACGCTGCCGACGTCCGCGATCACGGCCTCACGAGGTGAAAGGGCGTCGATTTCAGGTAAGACCTCAATGATAGAGAGGACGGGAATGGCAAGGATGACGAGAGTCGCTTCCGCCAAGATCGCTGTCAGGTCGTCGGAGACGTCGTCGACCAACCCTCGGTCCACGGCCGTTTGCATGGCAGCGTCGTCTTCGTCCGTTCCGCGCACGACGTAACCCTGTGCCCGCAGTGCGCCGCCCAACGACGCGCCGATCAAGCCGAGGCCAATGACGGCTACCTGGCGTTCGGTCACAGAGACCGACCGACCGCGAGCGCGAGCGGCTTCAACTCAGTCATGAGCTGGGCGAATCGTTCGAGTTTGAGTGACTGCGGCCCGTCGGACAACGCCTCCTCGGGCCGTGGGTGTATTTCAATAATGAGGCCGTCTGCTCCCGCCGCGATACCGGCCTTCGCCACGGCCGGCACGAAGGCCCACTTGCCCGTAGCATGGCTCGGATCGACGATTACTGGCAGGTGAGTGAGATGTTTGAGGACCGGAATCGCACTGATGTCGAGCGTGAACCGGGTCGAGTCTTCAAACGTGCGGATGCCGCGTTCGCACAGTATGACATTATCGTTTCCGTTTGCCAGGATGTACTCCGCCGACATGAGCAGTTCTTCCAGCGTGGCACTCATTCCACGTTTCAGCAGCACCGGGTGGCGCGAGCGCCCAACTTCCTGCAACAGCGTAAAGTTCTGCATGTTCCGCGCGCCAACCTGCAGAATGTCGGCATATGAGGCGACCAGGTCAACGTCATCCGGCGTCAGCACCTCGGTGATTACCTGCAGATCCAATTCCCGGCCGACCTGATCAAGCATCTCCAGCGCAGGTTTGCCGAGACCCTGAAAGCTGTACGGTGAGGACCGCGGCTTGAAGGCGCCGCCACGGAGCACCTGCGCACCGCTTGCCTTCACGGCTCGCGCCGCCTCCCAGAGTTGATCTGCGCTTTCGACGGAACACGGTCCGGCGATCATGACGACCGGTTCGCCGCCGAATCGGACGTTGCCTACGTGTACAACTGTGCTCCTGGGTCTGAAGTCTCGACTTCCAAGCTTGTACGGCTTGGTGACCGGGACCATGCGATCCACGCCCGGCATGAACTCCAGGGAAGCTAACTGATCGGGTGAGCTGTGGCCGATTACCCCAATGATGGTGGTCTCTTCGCCCTCCGAAACGTTGGGCCGGTACCCCATCTCCTCGATGCGCTGCACTACAGCGCGGATATGTTCCGGGCCGGCATTAGTTTGCATGACGACGATCATGTTCCCTATCTCCTCTGCTACCTCGATCACGGGGTTCTCCTTCGTGTGGCAAAAAGAAGACCGGAGGTTTTCACCTCCGGTCAAAAAAGGGCATAACGCGAGGGGCGGTTCCTCTACAGAACCGTCACGTTATGCCCTTATGAAACCAATAATATCGATCGGCCGGTGCCGACCCATGGAAACACATCTTTATAAGAACTCCTGTGCCTTGATTCGAAGTATAGGCATAGGCTTGATTTCAGTCAAGCACTTGAACTCGTGCTGGATGACCCAAAAACGTCCTACGTGCCCGCCTCGAGCGCCAGCAAGTCGAGGTACTGGCGATTGACGATGATCGTCGGGAAACGCTGCGTCTCGCCGTCCGGAAACGTGATGGTGACGGCGGTAAACGGAAGAAATTGCTTATCGAGCAGGCGCAGCGCGATTTGTGGATCTCGCCCCGCATCGGTATGAATCGTCCCACTGATACTGTACGGGCCCACTCCAGCCCAGGCGCCGTACTTCGATGTCGCCTTCCATGCGGCATTGCTTTGGCCACTGGGCCGGTCCGGTTCAGCAATCGGCACGACGAATAGGATTCGCGCTTTCGTAATCTGGGCGTGAGTTCTGCCGAGTTCCGCCGCGACTCCGGTACTCAGTTGCAGCGCAGAGACAGGTCGAATGTCAACTGAGGCCACCGAGCCGTTCAGGTGATCGGAAAGTCTGCGTTCCGGGCTCGACAGTTTGGCATGCACGACGAAGTGCTCCGTGTAAAACTCTGTCGTAAAGGCAAAGACGCCGCTGTCTATGCCTGCTCGGTCTGTTTCAAGGGTGTGCATTGCATTCCTCCGGTGCTCCAACCATGGTTAATGGCACACAGGTGCGCTCTCCTACCGCGGGAGATGGACGTACTTCACCATGTGGGCACGGGCTATGTCCCGTTACTTTCATATAGCGTCACGCGATGGGAAGGTGATAGGGCCGGAAGGCCTGTACACTCTGGGACGTTCGCCATGAACGGCCTTGCCCCGCACTCGCGCATGCATTTGATACTCTGTGTAGCGCAAAACCGGATCGGATGTGCGCGGGGGAAACCGACGAGTCGCGTGTTCGCGATGCGATCTGCTTAACAGTGAGGTCGCGGCTCATATCGCTGGAGTAACGAGTTCCTATGTCTACCTATCTCATTCCGGGGCGTACTCTTTGACCAGACGACTTGGCGCTCTATTGACCGCCTTGGCCGGCGTGATGAACATCGTCTCGGCCCTATATCCTGCGATTCCGGCCCGCATGGAGATTCTGGCCGACGTCCTACCACTCACCATCATCCGTGGCGCCCAATCCGCGACTGTCCTCCTCGGGTTCGCGCTCATCCTGGTGGCGGACGGATTGCGCAAGCGCCGCCAACGGGCGCTTCAGATCGCGGTGCTGGCGCTGTTACTTTCCGCACTGTTCCATCTGACGAAAGGCCTCGACTTCGAAGAAGCAATCATGGCACTCTCTCTCGCCTGGCTGCTGATTCTGGGGCGCGACATCTTCAGCGTGCCGAGCCGGATGGTCGTACCCGGGCGGCTGTTCTCGCGCGTGCATGCGGTTGTCGTCCTGTACGTGACGTACGTCGTCGCCGGCTTCGTCATTCTGCGTCGCGAAATCTTGCCGGCGCCGTCCATGCTGCACGTGATGCAGGAACCGCTTCGCTTGCTGAGCGACGCTGCCTACTACCACTACCTAACTCCGCAGGCGCGATGGTTTGAGCGCTCAATTACCGGCTTCGCTTGTTTCGTTGCTCTCTACCTAGTACTTCGTGTGCTGCGGCCGTTGATTCCCAATCACAGCGCCACGCCATCGGAGCGCGCGCGCGCCCGCCACCTGGTGGAGCGGTACGCATCGGACACGCTCGCGTACTTTTCCCTGCAGGATGGCAGGAGTTACTTTTTTGATGACTCCCAAACCGCGTTTGTTTCGTATCGGATCTGGGGAAACGTCGCGCTGGTAGCCGGCGATCCGGTGGGACCGCCCGATCGTCACCTTATTCTCATCAAGTCATTCATTCAGTTCATGGTCGCCAACGGCCTGGAGCCTTGTTTCCTCGGTGTGCCTGCTTCCACCGTTCACCTCTATCGTTCACTGGGGATGGGAACCCTGAAGGTCGGAGAGGAAGCAGTGATCGACCTGTGCGAGTTTAATCTTGCGTCGCTCAAGAGAAAGGTCCGCCGGGCCGCTCGGCACGTCTCGGAACTCGGAATATCTGCGGTGACCTATCGCCGCGACGAGGTGCCGCCCCACATTATGAGCCAGGTGCGCGCCATATCCCGTGCATGGGTACGAGCCAAAGGCGGCAATGAACGAGGTTTCTCGATGACGCTCGGGCGATTGCCTCGAGCAGCGGACAAAGACTGCGAACTGATCGTGGCGCAACAAGGGGATAAGGTCTTCGGGTTTCTCTCACTCGCGCCGGTGTATCAGGGAAACGCGTGGTCGCTTGACTCCATGCGCCGTCGTCCAGACAGTCCAAATGGCCTCATGGAGTTTCTTGTCATTGCCGCGGCCGAGGTCTACCTGGCGCGTGGCAGCAGTCGTTTGAGTCTTAACTTCGCCACGCTTTCGAACGCCGCCAATGACATCGACTCAAAGGCCATCGATGAGACGAGAAGATTTCTGTTCGATCACCTCTCGTCGTTCTATCAGTTGAAGACTTTGTATCAATTCAACGATAAATTCGCGCCAGACTGGTGCAGTCGCTACCTGGCTTATCGAGACGTTCTCAAGATTCCGAAGCTGGCCCTGGCAATCGCCCAATCCGAGGACCCAATTCGCCTTCCTTCTATCAATGGCATGCGTAAACGGGAAGTCTAATCGGTTCGAGCCCTTACCATAGAGGGTGAGAATACGCAGCCGCTCTTGCCGGTGCCGGTCTCCGCTTCCGGCACACTGGTAACTGAATGCGCGCCGACCTGGATGTGCACTCGTGTCTTTCGAATTGAGTGTCTTGACTGAGAGGAGATTGCATCGTGCCGACGGACCAATACCATGAGCCTGCCAACGAGTTATCGCAGGAGACTCGCACCTTCGCCCGGATAATCACCTCCCTCATGGAGGAGGCTGATGCCATCAACTGGTATCAGCAGCGAATATCCGTCGACCGAGATGCGGACGCTCGGAACATCATGGCCGCT
This sequence comes from Chloroflexota bacterium, assembly GCA_036732245.1. Classification (GTDB taxonomy): domain Bacteria; phylum Chloroflexota; class UBA5177; order UBA5177; family UBA5177; genus JANWJD01. Next base: position 16,539 of record DAINCT010000019.1, read on the forward strand.
GCTCAGGAGGAAGAATTCAAGCACTTCGGCATGGATCTCGAATTCCTGCTGCGCAGGCACCCGAAATGGAAGGCCGCCCTCCAAGCCATTCTGTTTCACGAAGGGGACATAGTCGAGCTTGGTTCAGTGGGAGAGGATGCCGAAGAGAAGGTAGAGTAAGGGCCGTCAGCTGGAGAACCATGCCTGCTCCCCATGCGCTCGACATCGCGGGCCTGTCGAAACTCTTTGGGCGCACGGTTGCGCTCAGGGCAGTAACGCTCCGACTTGAGCCTGGACAAACGCTGGCCCTGTTGGGAGCCAACGGGTCCGGTAAGACGACCCTGCTGAAGATCGTGGCCGGGGCGGTCTCGCCGACGGCCGGCACAGTAAGCATCTTTGGGGACGGCAGTCGGCATGGCCTCCTGCGTGCCAGGTCACACGTCGGCCTGCTCGCCAACGAAACGTACCTCTACGACGACCTGACCGCGACCGAGAACGTGCGATTCACCCTCACGATGGCGGGACAAGCCGCGTCGGATGCGCGAGTCCTGAGTGCCCTTCAAGCCGTGCGACTCATGCCCCATGCCGATGATCGTGTGAGATCGTTCTCCAGCGGCATGAAGCGCCGGCTCGCAGTTGCTCGCGTGCAAGTACTTCAGCCACGGTTGCTGCTGCTCGATGAGCCATACAACAGCCTGGATTCGGACGGAGCGGAGATGATCGACGATTGGATCCGCTCCGTGACGGCGACCGGCGGCACGGTGGTAGTTGCCACACACGATGCAAAGCGGATCATGGCCCTGGCCGATCTGGTCGGCTATCTCGAGCGAGGCGTGTTGAAGTACTCAGGTTCAGTCCAGGGATACAAGGGGGCACATGCACTCCAGGTGGGCTAGTCAGGCATGGGCCGTTTTTCGCAAGGATGTCATGGTCGAGATCCGCACCAAGGTGAATGTCAATGCCATGCTCTTTTTCGCCGGCACGGTGCTGCTCATCTTCAGCTTCGCGCTCGGTCCAGATCCAGCACGTTTGCGCACTGCCGCGGCCGGCCTGCTCTGGCTCGCGTTTATCTTTTCGGGTTTGCTGACATTCGGTCGTTCCTATCAGCTCGAAACCGAAAATAATGCGTTCGAAGGGTTGTTACTGATCGCCGAAAATCGTAGTGCGATCTACGCCGGCAAACTGTGTGGGGCGGCCGCCGTGATGCTCTTCATCGAGGCAGTAATTCTGCCCCTTATGGCCATCCTCTTTAACATCGATTTGTGGCGATCGATTCCGGCGCTCTTGTTGATCGGCGTGCTCGGCACGGTGGGCTTCTCTGCCATTGGCGCGTTGTACGGCGCCTTGACGATGGCTTTGCGTGCCCGGGAGGTGTTGCTCCCGCTCCTGATGCTTCCGGTGACCGTACCAGTGATCCTGGGCGCGGTGAAAGCGACGTCCTATATTCTCGCTGGGCAGCGGCAGGACGTGGGGTTATGGGTCGAGGTGCTCGTCGCCTTCGATATCGTGTTCATCACCGCCGGTTTGTTGCTCTACGACAGCGCCGTCAGCGCGTAGGTGGAAGCAGAGTGTGGTGGAGCAGCGGCGCTACCTTCGGCTGTCATCGACCGTGAAATACCGGTTTCTCTTGACATAATGACCCTTCTCTCGCAGCGGTGTCGCTGTATACACTAATTGGGGAGAACGGAAATGGAATGGATACAACGGCAGGGACGCCTGCTTGGACTTCTGGCTCTCGGCTTGATGGCTATCGGTGGCTACCTTGGTCTAGTATGGTCGCCACCCGACGTCGACCAGGGGAATGCCATGCGAATTCTCTACATGCACGTCCCGACTATCTGGACGGCATATCTGGCGTACTTTCTCGTTCTGGTGGCAAGCGTTTTGTACCTCTGGAAACGAGACCTCAAGTGGGACCGATTGGCCGGCTCCGCCGCTGAGCTCGGCGTGCTGTTGACGGCGCTCACCCTGGCGGTCGGTTCGGTATGGGCCAAGCCGGTATGGGGAGTATGGTGGACTTGGGATCCGCGTCTTACCACGACCGCCATTTTGTTCGTCATCTACGCCGGCTATCTGATGTTGCGCACCCTCGCGGTGGATCCGCTGTCGCGTGCGAAACAGTCCGCGGTGGTGGGAATCATTGGATTTATCGACATTCCGATCGTTCATATGTCTGTGCTGTGGTGGCGTAGCCTTCACCAGGCACCAACCATCTTGCAGCCGAACCTGAGTAATGCGCCGCTCGACGCTCGTATGGAGATCGCGCTGTTCGCAAATGTACTGGCTTTCACTGTGCTCTTTGTTTTCCTGCTGGGACAGCGCTTGAAGCTCGCGCAACTCGAGCAGAGTCGGGATGAAGTCCTCTGGGAGGAGGCCCGGGTTGTCTAACTGGGGCTTTGTCGCCATCGCGTATACCCTCGTTTGGGGTTCTGTGGCGATCTATGCGCTGGTGCTCGCGCGTCGTGTCGCCCAGGCGCGCCAGGTGACCCAAATCTTGCAGCAGTCGCTTCAGAATGAGATGCAAGCCGTCGAAGAGGACGGCACTGTATGCGACACCCCACCCGCTCCCTAGCCATCGGCAGTGCCTTGATTATCGGCGTCATCGGCGTTTTGATTTATCAGGGGCTCTCCAACAATCTGGTGTACTACATCACACCCAGTGAATTGCTCGCCAAGCAAAGCATCACGGGGCAGAGCTTCCGATTGGGCGGGCAGGTTCGGCCTGGCTCCGTGCAGTTGAATGGCAAGACCAGGTTCCTGCGTTTTGTACTCCAGGATCCCAAAGCCTCGGTCGAAGTGGAGAGCCACGACCTTCCTCCGCAGATGTTCCGGGCGGGAATCGGAGTCGTGGTCGAGGGCACGTACACGGGAAAATTCTTCAGTGCTACCAATCTCATGGTGAAGCACTCCAACGCCTATCGTGCGCCGCGCCCCGGGCAAACCCCTGTGCCTGATACCTACGTCGATGGCTCGTCCCCATGATTTCGTTTTTCGGACATCTCAGTATTCTCTTTGGACTCGGGGTGGCCATCCTGGGAGCGGCCGTGTCACTGTTCGCAGCCCCTGCGCAGCAGCCGAGCTGGGCCAAGTGGGGCCGTCGGGCCGCGTTCACCGTCACGGGGCTGGTGGTTTTTGCCACCGGATTGATGGTGTTTGCCTTGGTTACTCATGACTTCTCGGTGAAATATGTGGCGGACGTCGGCAGCAGATCGACTCCGTTGTACTACACGGTCATCTCCCTGTGGGCAGCGCTCGAAGGCTCGATCCTCTTCTGGGCGCTCCTGCTCTCGTTGTACACGGTGCTTTTCCTCTCGACGGTTCGAGATCGCTTTGCCGATTTGCAACCGTACGCTACAGGCTTTTTGCTCTTGATCTCGGCATTTTTTCTGTTTGTCATCGCTTTCCCAGGTAACCCGTTCGCATTGGTGAATCCGGCTGCGCCGTCCCCCGGCTGTCCGGCAGATGGCTGCGGGCCAAACCCCTTACTGCAGAACCATC
>DAINCT010000020.1:0-19437 GCA_036732245.1 Chloroflexota bacterium
CCAGAGCTGTCCGTCGCGCTCGGAGATACCAGCGCGTCGCAAGCGGACCGTTAGAGGTTCACTTGTGATGATGATTGCCATTCTTTGTGGCGACCGGTTGGGACACACTCTCGGGAGTCAACACGGCGAGTATGTAGTCCAGCCAATCGCCACCAGCCTCAATCGGCAACCCTCAATGCAAGTGACCGACTGGTCGTCCGCAACTGCGATCTGCCCGTTTCATCGATCCGACGGTTCGACCAGCGATGCCAGACGTCGCAGTCCTCGGGCCACCTGCGAGCGTGCAACCGAGGTTATGATCGGCAAGACCCGTATGGGCTGGGGTTCCTGCGACGAGACCGGTGCATAGCGTACCGGGGGCGGGGAAGTAGCCGGAAGCGCTGAAGTTGCTCCGACACTCGGCACGCCACCCTCGGCTTCCATCTTGAGCGCGTCCGAGTCTGCGTTCACCGACGCCGCTTCGACGGAGCGGCTGTCCTCCTGTACTGTCAGTTTCGCTTCCAGGTTGCGGGCAAACTCCCCGATCAGACGACTGGCCACATCCTGCATGATGCCCCGACCGAACTGTGCCACACGGCCCGATACGTCGACCTGCGAATTGAGGTGCACGACGGTTCGACTCGGGCCCTCTTCCTCCAGGTGCGAGGTCGTGGTGCTGGAAGCATTCCCGGTGCCCCGCGTCTCGCGCCCCGACGCCACCAGGACGACGGTGTGTGTGGCCTCGTCGATCTTGCTGATAGTCGCGGTGCCCTTGTACGACATTTGCACCGCGCCCAGCTTGATCTTTACCGTACCTTTATATTCCGTATCACTCACCACTTCCGTGAGTTCCGCACCCGGCATGCAGGGCGCAACTTCCTGCACGTTGAGTAGAAAATCCCAGACGACCTGCAGGGGAGCGTTGACGGTAAAGCTGTTATCGAACTCCATAGAAATCTCCCTGTGCCTTGAAAAGTAGGCAACTGTTGTTTCTAGAGTACAGGCTGCATACGGCTGGTGGCGGCGCGGCACGCGAACTCGAATGAATTGCACGTATCATGTCGGAATGAACGCCTCACCAATGGCCGCGATCGGGTTCGACGGCGGCTGGCATTCATCTCGGGTTCGAGTTACCGTGGTTTACAGTTCAAGAGTGAGGTGATGACATGTGTCGGAGTATCAAGACCTTGCGCGGGTCGGAACCCGCGGCCTCCGAGGAAGAGATCCGGGCTGCCGCCCTACAGTTCGTTCGCAAGATCAGCGGATATCGCGTGCCGTCCCGCGCGAATGAGCCCGCTTTTGATGCGGCCGTCGACGAGATTGCGGCATCGAGCCGACGTTTGCTGGATGGCCTTACAGCAAGCACGCGACCGACGTCGACCGTGGCACGGATTCCCCGCTCGATCTCGAAAACCAGGAGTGCGTGAAGAAAGACTGCTCCGATAGATGGGTAAGGAGTAACGCACCACGCTACCTTCGCCGTGCGATAAGGGAAACAATCAAGAGAGCAGGCGCTCCTGCAAGAGGGTTGCGAACTCCAGCGGATCGGATCGCCCAATGTCAATCGTACTGAGATTCTGCCAGGCCGCGAAGTCGGCCAGCGTGTTCGCCACTCCGTCGACCAGATCAGGAGTCGGCTCCGCTCCCGGCTCGAGGTGGAGTTGACGGATCTCCAACACGCCGGTCGCTCGATGAGCCTTGGGATCCAGGCGTCCCACCATTCGGCCCCGGTGCAGGATTGGAAGCGTGAAGTATCCGTATCGCCGCCTCGCGACGGGGGTGTACACCTCAATGCGGTAATGAAAGTCCCACAGGTCCAGGAGGCGACTACGGTCCCATACCACGGGATCGAAAGGAGACAGGAAGGCCGTCCCTTCGTGTCGTAGGTCGCCCCGCGCAGTCTGGCGGGCAAGGCGCGCATTGTCGGGATGGACGTAGCCGGGCGCTTGCCATCCCTCGACTTCACACTGCAGCAACAGTCCTTCGACGGTCAGCTGTTCCAACAGGTCGGTGATCCCTTTGACGGGACGCTTGAAATAGTCGGGGACCCACCGTGCCTTCGCAATTCCAAGGGCCCGCACGGTTTTGAGGACGAGACCGCGCCGGGACTCCTCTTCGGTCGGAAGCCGGCCATCATCCCAATGCGGAAGCACGCTTTCGCGCAGGTCGTAGACACGCTGAAAGTTCTCGCGCCGAGCAACCACGACCTCTCCGGTAGAGAAAAGTGCTTCAAGAGCCATCTTTTCCGGTTTCCAGTCCCACCAGCCGGTACTCTTCACTCCGGCGTCGCGTCCCCATTCACTCGACCGGACTGCTCCCCCGCTGCGCAATCGCTCCAGCACTCGCTCCGCGATTTCGGCATTGCTCGTCAGCCAGGCACGCCCGCGCGGGTGCCTCTCCAGCATGTCGCGGCGGTAGAGTGGCCAATCCTCCATGGGGAGGAAGCACGCGGCGTGCGACCAGTACTCGAAAATCTGTCGTCGCACCAGCAGGTCATCCAGCCAGTTTGGATCGTACGACCCGAGCCGCGACCACAGCACAAGGTATGGACTGCGGGCCACGATCGAGATCGAGTCAATTTGCAACGCGCCCATCCGTCGGATGGCGGCCAGCACATCTCGGGGTGTGGGATTCTGTGTGCCCCGCCGGATCAGTCCCTGCGCGGCGAGATGCAGATTGCGCGCCCCATCCCTGCTCAGCTTCAGGGGACGTTTGTTGGCTCCGACCTGGGTCACGTGCTCCCCAAATTTGCGTGGAGCGAGTCGCTACCCACGCTTTGTAGTTCCCTTATATACACGAGCATCGAACCCAGTCGCGGTCATTTATCCTCCACGCTCGTCTCCCATTGACATGTACCAGGTCGCAGTCGGCCCACCGCCGCGGAAATGCTGTCGGCTCGAGTTATTTCTGCCGCCCCGGCGACCGGACAGTCCTCCAGGCGCCGTGATTCCCACACCCATACATGATGCTCATGATGATACTGCTCGGCGCCAGGTGAGTGATGCTCTGCTATGCTGTGGGCCACGCGCGAGACGCGAAAGCAGGAGGAGACCGTATGTCGCGACGGACCCTCATTCCCATTGTGTTGGCACTTTCACTGTTGGGAGGGAGCGGGCTCTCGACACGTACAGTCGGCGCCTCGTCGTCTCGAACGGTCGCCCCGTCCGCCATCGATCCCGCCGGCTTGGAAGTTCCCGTGTCGCTCTTGCCGGCCGGCGCAACGATCTATCACAACGCGGTATCGGATAACCCCGATGCCGACGCGAAGACAATGCCGGCCGACGGCCATCAATCACTCGTGACCGCACTTCATTTGACGCAATATGGGAATGAGGATGCGTCTCGAGCCAATCTCGGCCGCATCACCGGCTATCGGATGGACTTCACCTATGCGCTGTCCGGCGAGACCGTCGGTACGGAGTATCTTGCATCCATCTTCCCCACCGCAACTCAAGCGCAGGCGGCGCTCGACGATGCTACCGGCGCATCCAGTTTGATTTCGCTCCTCGGGCAGCCGTTGCCACAGGCCTGCAGCGTGGGCGGTATGTGCAAAGGCTTTTACGCCCCAAATCCCCTGCTCGCCGGCCAGGAGGCCGTGGTCGTCCTCTATCACGACGGGCCGATCCTGGTTGAAACCGTGACGTCGGCGCCTGCAGCCGGCTTCGACACACTGGAACCGACGTTGCAAGCCACGCTGAATGCATTCCTGCTCGCTACCGATGCTCGCGTGAACGTCGTGCTGAACGGCGAACAGGCCAGCGCGACCCCGACGGCAACTGCGACATCCACGCCGGTCCCAACCGACACGGCTACACCAACGCGTTCGAGCGTTCCCAAGAAAAAGCAATGCAAAAAGGGATATAAGCTCGTCAAAGGAAAGTGTAAGAAGGTAAAAAAACACTAGACGTGATGCCGATCAAGCTGGAGTGAGTGCATAAGGAGTCACATGGTCTATCAAGGCTTCCTTACCGGTTCGTACCCTTGAGTGTTTCTCTGGCCTCTTTCGGTGAAACGATGTACTATTTATGGCAGGCAAGCACCATAGGAGGCGCGAATGCCACGATTCAGTACAGCACCTGTCGAGGACGTTGCCCCCAAACGCAAGCAGCGCCATCCATCCAAGCGTGCCACCATACAGAAGCAGTACCAGGAAGCTCTGCGTGAAGCGATTGACAATGGGGGCCAGGCGCTCGTGATTGAGTTAGAGCCGGACGATAAGCCCCTGACCGTGCGCAATCGTATAAAGCGCGCGGCGGATAACCTCGGCATCGAAAACATTACCATTCGGCGGCGAAAAGATCGCATCCTGGCATATCAGTCGGAAAGTGAGGATGAAGAGTAGACGTGCGGGGAGCGAATGAAAGTGTCGACGTATCCTGACACCTCCGATCTCGACTGCGGCCATCCCGTGCGGTATCGGTACTCGTCCGTGTACACTGCTGTGACGACCCGATGACCGGTAGGGGTTACCGAGCGCAATCTGCACGAACGTGGTATACTAGTTAAGTGCAGTCAGTACGCATGTGACGGCCAGGGGAGCCGAAGGCTGCATTGGTCACGATCGACGGCGCAAGCCTTTCGATCGTGCAACGTAGCGGTACGTTGATGCCAGCCACGCGCTGACATTGGCGACGCTGCCGTTGAACGTCCGTCTTTCCCCGCAGCAGGCGGACACCTTGTAGAGGAATATCGTAGGGGTCATTCATATACCGGTCCTCGCATCTATGTTCCCACTTTATTGAGTAGATTTTTTCGCCATTCGAGGTGGAAGCCTGTCTGTGCTTCATGGTGTCTGGCGTCCTGAAACGTGTGGCGGCTCCTTTTATCTGTGGGCCGAGCACCTGGACGAAGACCGAGCTTTTAGTCTAAATGCAGAGGAACTGCATGAGCGCGTTGCGCTGCTGCAGGGGCAACCCGAGCCCATTTCCCTGCTCCTGCCCACGGTGGATGGTCGAGCATTGACGTCCAACGAGGGTGCCGAAGAGGCTGTACTTGCGCCGGTGCAAATCGACGCTCTGTGCATGCCCCCCGTGGACGCGATGTTCCAGCTGCTGACGCTGGACCCGGAAGAGCGCATGGGGGATGATCTGCGCTTCTGGCAAATCGCGGCACGTTTCACTCTCGAGCTCCTGGCCCGTGAACGGTATGTCCCGGCCATTAACGACAAGAATGTGGCGCTCTGGCAGCCTGTGCTCACGGGCAACGATCGGAATCGGTTCGCACGCATGGCTCGCTCCATGCCGCCCGTGTGTCGTGCCCTTCTTCCACAGGGTGCTCCTCCTTCGGGGACCACGGTCCTCGAGTCGTTCTTGCAAGCGACGGTCGATAGCCTTTGCCGCCAATCTCTGCAACGCTGGGAGCCAAGTGTCCCCGCACGTGTTAGTCAGGGCAATCGCGCTCAGGCTTACATCTGGTTACTCAGTCTGACCCGTCCTCGCGACGAGCCCACGACGATCAAGATCGACCAACGGCTACGCTCCTCCGTCAAGCGCTGGCTCGAGCCGCTCCAAATCGTCGCGAACGAGGCGTTCAAGACGGCTTTCCGTCTCGAATCACCCTCTAATCCACGCGCACCCTGGCTGCTTCGCTTCTTCCTGCAATCAGTAGAGGATCCTTCAGTCCTCATACCCGTCGGACAGATCTGGAAGCAACGTGGCCACGGCTGGAATCAGGTGCGCTCGAAACAGGGGCGTCCACAAGAAAAGCTGCTGGCCGATCTCGGGCTGGCGATGCGCGTGTTCCAACCGCTCGAGAAAGCGCTGAAAACGGCACATCCTGAGGTCGCGCACCTCAATATTCAGCAGGCCCACGTCTTCCTCCGTGAAGCGGCTCCGATCCTCGAGGAAAGCGGCATGGGCGTGATCGTGCCGAACTGGTGGACGAACCGCCGCCGCGGCCTTGCTGCTCGCATCCGGCTAAGTCCGGGTGACGTGCAGTCCAACGGCGAGAGTGCGCTCGGCCTCAATACGCTGGTGCGGTACGACTGGCAGTTGTCGCTGGGGGGAAAGGGAATCAATCCCGAGGAATTCGCACGGCTGGCGGCACTCAAGGCTCCGCTCGTGCGCGTACGCGGCGAGTGGGTCGAGCTCAACCCCGAAGACATTCAGAAAGCCGAAGAGTTCTGGCAAAAGAACGAGGGTGACACGATCACCCTATCAAAGGCGTTGGCCCTGGCGGCCGGCACCAGTGACCTCGACGGCGATCTACCCATCGAATCCGTACAGACGGAAGGATGGCTCAACGCGCTCTTCGAGAAGGACGGCGCCGTCGCGGATCTACCGCAACCGGCCACCTTCGTGGGCGAGCTCCGGCCGTATCAGCGACGAGGGGTCTCCTGGATGCAGTTTCTGGTAGACCGCGGACTCGGTCCGTGCCTGGCCGATGATATGGGACTGGGCAAGACGGTGGAACTTACCAGCATGTTGCTCAACAAGCAGGAAGACGGTACGCTCACCGGCCCGGTGTTGCTCATCTGCCCCATGTCGGTCGTTGGAAACTGGGAACACGAGTTGCGCCGCTTTGCGCCGTCACTTCGTGTTCTCATCCATCACGGCGCCGGCCGCCTCACCGGCGACTCCTTTCGCAAAGCAGCCCACAAGCACGATCTCGTCATTAGCACCTATGCCCTGACGGCCCGCGATCGCGAGCTATTCGAGTCGATGAAGTGGCTGGGAGTGGTGCTGGATGAGGCGCAGAACGTCAAGAATGCAACCACCAAGCAGGCCCAGGCAGCCCGGGCGCTCACAGCCGGTTTTCGCGTGGCCCTCACCGGCACTCCGGTCGAGAACCGTCTCAGCGAATTGTGGTCGATCATGGAATTCTTGAATCCCGGATATCTCGGTCCGGCCGACCGGTTCCGCAAAAACTTCGCCATGCCGATCGAGCGGGGCAATGACGCCGGTACTAAAGCGCAACTCCGAGCGTTGGTGCAACCCTTCATCTTGCGCCGGCTCAAGACGGATCCCACGATCATTTCCGACCTGCCCGACAAGCTGGAAATGAAGGTCTACACCTCGCTGATGCCCGAACAGGCTACCCTCTATGAGGCCATCGTGAAGGATATGCTGGAGCAGATTGAGTCCTCCGAGGGAATACAACGGAAGGGCCTCGTCCTGTCAAGCCTGACAAAGCTCAAGCAAGTTTGCAATCATCCGGCACATTTCTTGAGCGATCAGTCGCCTCTGGACAACCGGTCCGGCAAGTTGGCACGCCTCACCGAAATGTTGGATGAGGTCGTCGCCGCCGGCGACCATGCCCTGGTATTTACGCAGTATGCCGAGTGGGGCCGCTTGCTGCAGACCTATCTGCGTGAGCGACTGGGCAAGGACGTCATTTATTTGCACGGCGGCACACCGCGTCATATCCGCGAACGCCTCGTGCATCGGTTCCAGAACGACCGGCGCGGTCCCCCCGTCTTCATCCTCTCGCTCAAGGCCGGTGGCACCGGCCTGAATCTGACCCGAGCGAACCACGTGTTTCACTACGACCGCTGGTGGAATCCCGCGGTGGAGCAGCAGGCTACTGACCGAGCATTCCGCATCGGCCAGACTCGCAACGTTCAGGTCCACAAGTTGATCTGCTCGGGCACCCTGGAAGAGGGCATAGACGATATGATCGAAAGCAAGCGACAACTGGCGGAGCAAGTGGTCGAAAGCGGTGAATCGTGGTTGACAGAGTTGTCGACCGGCGAGCTCAAAGACCTCTTCGAACTCCGTCAAGAAGCAGTGATGATGGAATAAATGTCAAGAAAAACTGAATTTGCCAGCACTTGGTGGGCTCAGCGATGGATCCGCCTCCTGGAGCGCTTTGGCTGGAGTGCTCGGTTGAATCGAGGCCGTGCCTACGCCCGCCACGGAAATGTGCTGGACATCGACGTACAACCAGGCCTGGTGCGTGCCAAAGTACAGGGTTCGCGCAAACAGCCGTACCGCGTAGAAATCGGCCTCAAGCCGTTGAGCAAAGCAGACTGGGACAAGGTGTTCGCGCTGCTGCGCCGGAAAGCGATCTATGCCGCGCGTCTCCTATCCGGCGAGATGCCGCGCGACATCGAAGAAATCTTCAAAGCAGCCGAAGTACCGCTCTTTCCTCGCTCGGGCGAAGACCTCGTCATGTCCTGCACATGTCCCGACTGGGCAAATCCCTGCAAGCACGTCGCCGCTGCCTATTACGTACTCGGTTCCGAGTTCGACCGCGATCCGTTTCTCCTCTTTGAACTTCGCGGTAAGAACAAGGAGCAGGTCATGGCGGCGCTCCGAGGTGGTCGGCGTGAACAGCGGGCCCCTGGGGCACGTCCCCCGCGCGTTTCATCGGAGCCGCTCGAGGAGCACCTGAGCGACTTTTGGGACGCCGGTGAGGAACTCGACGACGTCACCGTGCGCGTGACCGGCCCACCCGTCCCGCAGGCCATTTTGAAGCGCCTGGGTCCGCTCCCTCTACGCGACTTGCCCGAAGAATGGTACGGCGACCTCGCGCGCATGTACGAAGTGGTGAGCAAGGATGCCCTGGCATTCGTGAATGTGGCCGGTACAGCACCTCGCGTACACCAGGCCGAGGAGTAGTGCTCGAACCTTCGCCGTGGTGAAGGTCCCTTACTCTCCTCGCACCTCGATCATGCCGTTGCGCAAGCGAACGCTTAGCGTGGGTTCCGGCCTAGTGGCGGGACCATTGATCACCGAACCGGTCTCGAGTTCGAACTGCGAGCCGTGACAGGGACAGACGATGCTGCGTCCGTCAACGCGTCCGCCCGAGAGCGAACAGCCGGCATGCACGCAGGTGTCGTCCAGGGCGAACACCTGGCCACCCTGCTTGACCAACATGACCGAGCGTCCATCCGCGTCCACTTTGGTCGGCTTGTTCGACTCCAGCTCGGATTCAGACAAGACCGGCACGAAATCATCGGGTCCTTGATGGTGGGCCGTGTGGTTCACCCCGTACCCGAGGTCGAATACCTGGTCACCACCGAGGTACGCACCGGCGGATGCGACCGCCAGACCGGTATTCGAGAGAATGACTCCGGCTCGACGCGCGCCGGCGACACGCGCTATCAATGCCACGGCGTACGTGACTACTGCGGCGGCCATCGTCAGTCCGTGCAGCAGACCGACCCGTCGATCCTTTCCGTAGGTGTCGCTCCAGTCGGTCCAGCCCGTGCCGGCAGCGCCGATTGATGCCGCCAGGCCAGTCGCCAGGGTAATATCCGCAGCAGTGCGTATCTCGCGCGAATCGGACATTCCCGCTGCGGTATCGAGCACGAACGTACAGATCCATGCGCCGATCGGCACGTCGGTCAGAACCGGATGAAGAGGATGACCCAACCACGTGCCGTTGAGGAGGTTTTTTACCGTCTTCCCCGTCCCTCCGGCACGAGAGAACGTGTCATTGATCCACGCTTGCAGCGGCCCACCCGCGGAATCGAGCCAGGCTTGCTGCTGGATGAAATCGTCAAGCGGTTTGAACACGGTGCCCTCCAGAATGCAGATGTCGGGGTACGAGACTGAACCGATATCTCATTATGAGACACGCCTCGCCCCAACCCAGCGTTACGAACCGCCCGCCAACCACGTTGTACAATGGGCGCCTGCTCGAGAGCTTATTTCTCATGCGGGTCAAATCTTGCACATATACAGTTTCATTTGGTCGGGCACTCGCCCGCGAGAGGGAATCAACATGTACCAGCTTAAAGTCAAAGGGATGCGAAACAGCACCCTCGCATACCACCGGTTCGAATCCTACGCCGATCTGCTTGAACTCGTGGCGGTCTACCGGGCCTTGGGGCACAAGCCCGAAGCCCTGCTAATCGAGGAGATCGCGGTCGAGCAAGCCGCCTGAGGCGGTCAGACCGAGCAAATGCACGTGGGGAGCGCCCCACGAACGCTCCCCACTCTCCCTGGTCTCGTGCAAGCTATCCAGTCTGGACTGCCACCGGGAAGAATCCCGTGGGCGTACCGTAACAGGTCGGGCTCCAGACATCGAAGTGGTTCCAACTGGCGAATCCACCCAGATGGTCCTCGACGATCCCAGTAATACCGAGCACCGGCATGTACACATGCGTCCCAAATGGATAGTAGTTATTCGCCAGCATGCCGTAAAACACCGTCATACCGCTGGACGATAGCCAGCCCGCCGATCCGGGGCAGTACGACGTGAGATACGCCGTGATCCATTGTCCCGATACCGTCTGCTTCTTCGCGGCCGGCGCCGGCTTCTTCGCCTTCACTCGCTTGTGACGATGCGGCCGCGGCATGGGCGTGGGTACGGCCGTCGGCCTGGGGATGGAAACCGTCGGCACCGAGAGTGGCTGGGTCGTCGGGAGAGTCACTGTCGGAATGGAGACGGGGTCGCTCACTCCGGTCCCGCCTTCCTGAGTTGCGCCCGTGGCCACTGAACTCAGGTTCCGCGCGTAGGTTGTTGCCTGTCCTACTTGGGTACTTGCCACTGCTAAAAGCAGCAAGCACCCAACCCTACTCAAAACCCTCCGGCATGAAAAGCCTCCTTCATATCGCGACCGCTGCTCAGCGGATTCGCGTCGCGTTTTTCGTAGCTACCCCTACATATAGGGAGCAAGGCGCGATCTCAAGGCACAGGTAGCACTGTAGACTGACTACCGCATTCCTGTCAACTCCCTGGCACCGGCAGGACCGATCGCGCGCTGCAATTCGCCACGGGGAGACGACGGTCAGCAAGAATGAGACCAGGCCCGACTTCCGCGTTAATCGAGCCCTGGTGAGATCGCCCGCAGCGCTCGGTCCGCGCCTTCCAGTGTGATACTGTCAAAGTGACTCTCAGGAAGCACCTGCAGCTCGCATAGAAACGGATCACGCGTGGTAGCGCCTTCCACCTCGGCGCTGCTCACCCAGTGGAACTGGGCGCCGAGTGTCGTGCTCGGCATCCTGCTTATGGGTGGCGCCTACATATACGCAGCCGGTCCACTCTGCCGCCGGCACGGTTGGCAGGGTCCCACCCGCGCCCAACTTACCTGGTTCGCGCTGTCCGACGTAGTGCTGGTGATCGCCCTACTCTCGCCGCTCGATGCGATCAGCGACCAATACTTATTCAGCGCCCACATGGTGCAGCACCTCCTTCTGGCGACAGTGTGGCCACCTCTGGTGCTGATGGCGTTGACACCCTGGATGGTGCGCCCGATCTTTCGAAGCGGGATCATCGCGCCATTCGTATCGTTTCTCACGTATCCTGCAGTCGCCCTCGTGCTGTTCAACATCGATGTGTATCTCTGGCACATCCCGGCGATGTACAACGCCACTCTGCAGCACGAGAACGTCCATATACTGGAGCATGTGACCTTCATGTTCTTTGGCCTGCTCAACTGGTGGCCGCTACTGAGTCCACTGCGCGAACTGCGGCTGTCGTATCCGTTTCAGATTCTGTATCTGTTTCTCGACGGTATGTTTATGATGGTCCTTGGAATCGTTTTTACGTTTTCTCCGGTGGTCTTTTATTCCGCGTACTCGTCCGCTCCCCGGCTCTGGGGCCTCTCAGCTCTCACGGACCAGCAGATCGGTGGACTGGTGATGTGGTATCCCGGAAACTTGCCATACGCGGTTCTGCTTGCCGTGGCGTTTTATCGCTGGTTCGACGGTGGAGACGAGTTTCACGAAACGGACCTTGCTTCGCCCTCTCAATCTCCTACAATTAATTCGCCCCGTCCGGAAGTGAGCAACCAGGAAGCATAGGGCGTCTCGCCTTGCCGCGTCATCAGAATCGGAGGAAGGTACCAGAATGCCATTTCCACAGTGGAAGAGAGTGAGACGTCTGGGGCTCCGTCGCGGCGCAGTGGTGTTGTCGGCGACGAGCCTGGCGCTACTCTCCCCGGTTACGGTGTTTGCCAAGACGAACCGCCCAAACTGGAACCCTGGCCCACCCTGGGCTCCTCTGGCTCCGGGATCCGGCGAGATGCTGGAGATTTCCAATCTCTTCTGGATCATGCTGGTGATCTCCGGCATCGTGTTTGCCATCGTATCCGGGGTTCTCATTACCTCAGCCGTGCGCTATTCCGCGCGGCGCGGCCAGGAGGGCGAACCACGACAGGTGTTCGGCAATCGGACAGTCGAAGTCGCCTGGACCGTGGTGCCCACAGTCATCTTGCTGGTGGCATTTGTCGCTACCACGAAAGCCATCCACGACATCAACACGCCGTCCGGCGGAAATATCCTCAATATCAACGTCATCGGGCATCAGTGGTGGTGGGAGTTCCAATATCCGAGTTTGCAGGTTGTCACCGCGGACGAACTCCATCTTCCGACGGGCCAAAACGTCCACTTCCACATCACTTCCAATGATGTAATCCACAGCTTCTGGACCCCTCAATTGCAGCGCCAGGTGGACGCGAATCCCAGGCAGGACAATGCCGTGTTTTTGAAGGTTGACAAGCCGGGAGTCTACGACGGCGCGTGCTACGAATACTGCGGTGAAGCCCATGCCTGGATGAAGTACCGGGTAATCGTACAACCGCCCGCGGCATTCCAGGCATGGGCCAAACATGAGCGTTCCGCCGCTGCGGGCACCACGAAGAGTTCGCACCAAACAGCGTTGGTCGCGGCCGGTGAGAAAGTATTTCTCAGTAACACGTGCGTGAGTTGCCACGCTGTGACGGGCACTCCCGCCGGTGGCGCGGTCGGCCCGAATCTGACCCACTTGGGAAGTCGCTGGACTATCGGCGCCGGCGCTGCCCCCCTCGATCAGCAGGATTTGGAGCGGTGGATCGCCGATCCCAGCACCTTCAAGCCGGGGGTTAATATGCCCCCCTATCCATTCCTGTCACACCAAGATTTGCACGCCCTTGCTGCATACTTGCTCAGCCTGAAGTAGGAGAGAAGGAACTATGGCAACCACCACGCTGGATGAGGTGCGTGCTCATCCCCTGCCTACCGTTAACTCGTACGGAGGTGTGATCTCCTGGCTGAAAACCACCGATCACAAGTTGATCGGCATCCTCTACCTGGTGACGTCAGGCCTTTTCTTCCTGATTGGTGGGCTTGAAGCTCTGGTCATGCGGTGGCAACTCGCCACGCCCGAACAGCACATAGTTTCACCTGCTATCTACAACCAGCTCTTCACGATGCATGGCGTGACCATGATTTTCCTGGTCGTTATGCCGGTTCTGGTCGGATTTGCCAATTACTTCCTACCACTCATGATCGGTGCACGCGATATCGCTTTCCCACGCTTGAACGCCATGAGTTACTGGTTGTTTCTGTTCGGCGGCTTGCTGTTGTACTTTAGCCTCATCGAAGGCACGATGCCGGCCGTGGGCTGGTTCTCATACGCCAACTTCTGGGAACAGCCCTATACCTTCGACAATGGGCCAATTTTCTGGGCGGCAAGCCTCATCATTCTGGGTGCCGGCTCGATCGCAACTGCGCTGAATTTGATCGTGACGGTCATCGCTTTGCGCTGTCCCGGCATGTCGCTGAATAAGATGCCGCTCTTCGTCTGGATGGTGCTGGTCAACTCCTTCCTGATCATCTGGGCCATGCCGTTCCTGACGGCGGACGCCATCCTGTTGCTCTTCGACCGTCTGGTCGGCACCCACTTCTTCCAACCCGGTCAGGGCGGGGATGTCGTGATGTGGGAGCACATCTTCTGGGGCTTCGGTCATCCAGAGGTGTACATCATGATTCTGCCGGCGTTCGGTATGGCATCGGAGATCATCCCGGTCTTCTCGCGCAAGCCCATCTTTGGCTACACCTTCGTTGCATTTTCTGGTGTAGCTATCGGCTTTATCAGCTTCATCGTGTGGGCCCACCACATGTTTACCACCGGCCTGACCGTCAGTGAACAGGCGTTCTTCGCGGCGAGCAGCATGATTATCGCCGTGCCCACCGGAGTCAAAATCTTCAACTGGCTCGGGACTATGTGGGGCGGTCAGATACGCTGGAAGACCCCGATGCTCTTCTGCGCGGCGTTCATTCTCCAGTTCACGATCGGCGGCATCAGCGGTGTTATGTTCTCCGTCGTGCCCCTCGACTACGCCAGTAGCGATACCTACTTCGTGGTAGCCCACTTCCACTACGTGCTCTTCGGGGGCAGCATGTTCCTGATCCTGGCGGGTACGTATTACTGGTTCCCCAAGATCACAGGACGCATGCTCTCCGAAAAACTCGGAAAGCTGCAGTTCTGGACCATCGTACTCGGCTTTAACCTGACCTTCTTCCCGCAGCATTTCCTGGTGGCCATGCCTCGGCGGGTCTACACCTATACTAATGAGGCGTGGACCATCGAAAACATGATGTCGAGTATTGGTTCGGTCATCATTGCCCTCTCCATCATGATTCTCCTCTACAACATCTTGAAGAGCCTTCGCAGTGGTGAGCGAGCCGGACCGAACCCGTGGGAAGCCTGGACTCTCGAGTGGCTCACGCCTTCGCCCCCGCCGCCCTACAACTTCGCCACAACTCCCATCGTTCGTAGCCGCCGTCCGCTATGGGATCTCGCGCACCCCGAAGCACCTGACTGGCGCTTCGAGAACCGCGAGTCCCGGGAAGGTGTGATTGCGACGCAGCGCGGCGCACGAGGCGGACAGACATTCCCCGGTGGCCCAGATCGAGAAGTTCGCGCCGACGCATATCACGGCGGCGCCTCGGGAGTCTCCTCGTCCGTAGTTGCTCCCTACGCGCCCCAGACCGGAGCGCGTGCGCTCTCTCCCGGCGGTGGAACAGCCGTCGCCGATCGGCCGGTGAAACGGATAGAAATGACACCGGCACGGATGCTCATGCTGTTCTTCATCAGTTCCGAGTCGATTTTCTTTGTCTCGCTTATCGTGATGTACTCGGTGTATGCCTTCCATTTCTCATCCCGTCAGTTGGATATTCCGCGCACCTTCTGGTTCAGTCTCGCTCTCTTTTCTAGTAGTGGGACCTTGATCCTGGCGGAGAAGTTCCTCAGTCGCGGCAACAAGCGCATGTTCAACGTATTGCTCCTCTCCACCATCGTGTTGGGTGCGACGTTCCTCATCGGTCAGCTGACGGAGTACGCCAAGCTATACAGCGAGAACACCAAGATTTCCTCGCCCGGCGAGTTCGGCACGACGTTCTTCACTCTCACGGGTTTCCACGGTTTCCACGTGTTTGTCGGCTTGTTGGCCTTGACCTGTATCCTATTGCTGTCGAGAGACTGGCGTCCCGGTCATGAATCGCCCGTAAAGAGTGTTGGCTATTACTGGCACTTTGTTGACGGTGTGTGGATATTCATCTTCTCAATCGTGTACCTGCGCACGCTGCTCTAGTCCGGCGTGTGCGAATGGAACAAGGAGCGTAGGAATGCAATCTCCAGAGGGTTTACGGCGGGCGACGTCACCAGGACAGACTACACGGCCGGTTGGTCCTGAGCCCGAAGAAGAGCTGGAAGCGGCCCCGGACTCGAGCGAGCACATTCATCTTCCGCCCCCCACCATCTGGCCGGTGACGGTGGCGTCGGGTGTGGCTCTGGCCGGGTTCGGGCTGGTCACGACCCAGGTCGTATCCTTTATCGGATTATTAGTCATGGTCTGGGGTATCAACGGGTGGGTTCAGGAACTCAGACATGAACATCACTAGAAAACTCATGACCCGCGAGGTGTTCGTGGGCCTGTTCATGGCGATGATCGGAGGTATCGGCAGCGTGATCGTCGGCTTGCCGATCATCGGCGTCGTGCTGGGTCCGCTTTTCACCGCACCCAAAGATGTGTGGCGCGACGTGGGCGCCATCAGCGACTTCAAAGTCGGCGAAACAGTCCAGGTACAGTACAACTACAATCAGGGCGAAGTTCAGCAGTGGTCGGGAACGACGCAAGAGACAGCCGCGTGGCTGCGCCGCAATACCACTAATTCGTTCACCGCGTTTGCCGTCTATTGCACCCATCTCGGTTGCCCGGTCCACTGGTTGGCGGCTCCCAGAATCTTCCTTTGCCCGTGCCACGGCAGCGTCTTCAACGGTGATGGCACGGTTGCCGGTGGTCCGGCTCCTCGACCACTGTTCACGTACCCCGTGCGGGTTCAAAGCGGTCGAGTGCAGATCAAGACCCAGCAGCAGCCACTCGCGACGTAGGAGAACAGTATGAACGGTCTCATCAAGTTCGGCGACGCGACGTATCGGTGGCTCGATGAGCGCCTGGGCATCACCGGCATTATCAAAGCCACCGCACTACACCCGGTACCCAGAAGTGTGAACTGGTGGTACGTCTTCGGCAGCGCCGTGCTCACCGCCTTCATAATCCAACTTGTCACCGGCATCTTCCTGGCGTTCACCTATGTGCCGTCGCCCGACCACGCGTATTCCAGCCTCGACTACATCTCGCATCATCAGTTCGCGGGCAACCTGCTGCGGGGTATCCACTATTGGGGCGCCTCAGCCATGGTGCTCCTCATCTTCATTCACATGTCGGCGCACTTCCTGACGGGATCGTACAAGTACCCGCGTGAGCTGCAGTGGCTCACGGGCGCAGTCCTCCTGACGCTCACGCTCGGCATGGCCTTCACCGGTCAGTTGTTGCGCTGGAATCAGGATGCCTACTGGGCGATCGTGGTCGGCGCGGAGCAAGCTGCACGGACCCCAATCATCGGCCAATGGGTGGCTCAGATTCTCACGGCCGGACCGGCCGTGAACGGTCAAACGTTGACCCGCATGTACGCGATTCACATGTTGCTCCTACCCGGGGGCCTCATCACGTTCATCAGCGTTCACATCTATCTCGTAATTTACAAAGGTATTTCCGAATGGCCCGTGCCCGGTAAGCCGGTAGACCCGAGGACGTATTGGGCGGAGTACCAGGAGATCCTCCACGAGGACGGTGAGCCGTTCTTCCCGATCGGGATCTGGAGAGACGCTGTCTTTTCACTGGTTGTGATCCTCACCATCGGTGCACTCGCCATCCATGGCGCGACAGGTATCGGCATACCCGCCAATCCGACCACCCCGGCTAATCCCGCGCCGGACTGGTACCTCATCTGGTACTTCGCGATTCTGGCGCTCATTCCGCCGGCCAGCACGCCATATGTCATTATCCTGGCGCCCGCCGTCGGCTTTGGCGTCCTCTTTCTCTTCCCGTTTGCAAACAAAGGCGAACGTCACTTTGTGCGCCGCCCCTGGGCAGTCGCCACGGTCTTTATTGCAGCCTTTTCCACGCTCATACTGCTGTACATGGGGTATAAAGAGCCCTGGAAGCCGTTTCTCGTCAATGGGTCGAATCCACCGCAATTGGCAGCGAAGTCGCTGCGTACTCCAACAGGACAGGCGTTGTCGCCGATGGCGCTCGCCGGAGCTCATCTCATGAGCGTCGAGGGGTGTACCGCCTGCCATCAAGTCAACGGGGTCGGCGGTCAGCGTGGGCCCGACCTCACGCAAGTGGGCGACCGGCGGGATTTGGGGCAGTTAATCTTGCGGATCGCCCGCGGTGGCGGCGGCATGCCGACATACGGTAACGTGCTCAAGCCATACCAGGTCAATCAACTCGTCACCTACCTGGAGACCCGCGTCACCCCTGGACAGGCGATCAGTAATAACCCCGGTGGCTAATAGCATGGAGAAGGTGCTTGCACTTGACAATACACGGATGAGCTCCGCGATCCCTACACCGTCGATACCGGCCGCCGAACCGTCCCTGCCGGGGCTCCGGGAGCATCTCCCGATCGACTTGCGCCGCGTAGCGGGCGCGTATGTCAATCTGATGAAACCGCACGTCACTACGCTGCTGTTGGCCATTACGGCTCTGACTATGGTGATGGCACAACGTGGCATGCCGCCGCCGCTCCTGATGCTGGCAACACTGGTGGGCGGGTTGTTCTCGGCCGGCAGTGCAAATGCGATTAACTGCTACATCGACCGAGATATCGACGGCATCATGGGGCGCACCATGCGTCGGGCTGTACCGGCCGGGCGGGTGCCGGCACTTCACGCCCTGGTATTCGGGATTGTGCTGGCCGTGCTCTCCTTTGCCGAGTTGATGCTCTTTGTCAATCTGTTGTCGGCCGTGCTGGCGTTCAGCGGCATCCTCTTCTATGTCTTCGTGTATACCGGTTACCTCAAGCGATCCACGGTTCAAAACATCGTGATTGGCGGGGCGGCCGGCTCAGTCCCGCCACTGGTCGGCTGGGCAGCCGTCACTAATTCGGTACCACTGGCCGCGTTTCTGCTCTTCACCGTAATCTTCTTCTGGACTCCGCCTCACTTCTGGGCACTCGCATTGCTCATTCAACGCGACTATGAGCGTGCCGGGGTGCCAATGCTTCCGGTCGTCCTGGGAGAGCAAGAGACCCGCAAACAGATCTTCCTATATACGCTCCTCCTGGTCGGGGTGACGCTCTTACTTTTCGCCAGCGGCACTATGGGGTATCTCTATCTCGCCGCCGCTTTGTCGTTGGGCGCCGTCATGATTTACCTGGCGTACCGCCTGATGCGCGGCGGTTCCAAGCAGTGGGCAAACCGACTTTTCTGGTTCTCGAATTCCTACCTGGCTCTGTTGTTTGCCGTGATGGCGGTGGACCGCATCCTCGGCGGATAAGCCGGTCGTGCGCATCGGCTGGCGGCGAGGCACGCGTGCCTTCGTCGTTGGTATTACGCTTCTCACCATCGTAATCGCCCTGGCGGCCGGGCGATCCTCGGGCTCTAATCACGCGCACTCGACCGTGCGGACCATTCCTTCGCCGGCCCTGCCCGCGAACTGCACCACCGCTACGCTGGCTGGATCTCGCTACACGGTATGCCAGGAAAGCACTCCCGTACCGAAATAGCGCGTACCCTTGCCTTGATTACATGCAGGCACATATAATGTACTGCAGAGGTGATTCGCCATGCAGCAGCGCGGTCCCATGGCTCCGGGATGGGAGCGAAGAGCGTTTCTCGAACAGCAGCCGACTTTCTGGCTGAAACGCAGCTATCAACTTCTGCGGCGCACGGTGGATGGCGAGCTTCGGGCCTTCGGTCTCACGCTCTCGCAACGCGATGTCCTGCTGGCCCTGTACGAAGAAGGGCCGCTGGACCAGAGCGCTCTACGCGAACGCTTGGGACTCGAACAAAGCTCAGTCTCTCGACTCGTGGATGGCTTGGTGCGCCGCCAATTGGTGGAACTCCAACCGGGCGACACGGACCGGCGAGTACGGCTGGCAACGTTGACGTCGGGGGGTCGAGATCTCCTGCTAAGTACGCCGGGCTCGTCGGAGTTGGGCGGAACGGTGATGGTAGGAGACATGACGAGCGAAGAGCGGCACGAATTGGTGCGGCTGCTCAAACGATGCGTCGATAATCTGAGTAGTCATACCGCGACTCGGCACGAAGCACCCGACCGCGGGTAAGAGGAGAAAAATCATGGACCGACCCGTCTCAAACCTAACAACGACCGCAACTCTTTCTACACAGCGTGGGTCGGTGAGCTATTACCCGCTCAACTCGGTTGCCCGGACGGTCGGGGTTGACTTCGATCGGATGCCGATAACGGTCAAAATCCTCCTGGAAAACATAATTCGTCTG
>DAINCT010000021.1:0-19170 GCA_036732245.1 Chloroflexota bacterium
TGCGTTGACGCATCTCGAGGGACGACTCGCTCATACTTCGGCCAATCCCGTCTAGTGCCACGTAAGCAGCGCAGTACCGGCGACTATGGTAGCTTCTCAGCTTCTTGTGGCACGAAAACTGCCAAGATCGACCTGCAAGCGATGGGGAGAGCACACCGGCATCACGTTCACTAAAAAGCACGAAATCGAGGAGGCACCGAAAACGATGAAGAAGAGGATCATAGTAGCGACGCTGGTAGCGGCTCTGCTGACCGGCATAGTTGCGCCGGCCTTCGGCGGTAGCGCGAGTGCAGCAGCGCCCGCAGTCACACACAACCGCGCCCACCCGGCGTTTCTCGACAAAACCCGCTTTCTGCTCCACGCAGGTGCGGCCTACTTCGCGTTCCATCACTGGATCTACAAGCCGTACAAAGCGCATGCCTTTGCGAGTGGGGCGTCTGGCCGCACTAAAGCGATCATCAAGGCCGGCATTGCCGCGCTGTTTGCCGTTCACGAATTGAAGGTGGCGTACGGCATCGCAAATGGAAGCCATAGCGCCACCCTTCACGCACTGGTGTCACCCATCAACAAGTTAATCGCGCTGTTGCAAGCTGCGGGTTCGAAGTTTAAGAGCAATCCGAGCGCGTACAGTGATGCAACGGTCAATGGTCTGAACAGCTCAGCCGGCTTGCTAGGCACCGCGGCATCCAAAGCGGGTTACGGCATCAAGGACGTGACGACACCAATTCCCGGCCTGTAATCCTACGGGGCTCTTCATCCGTCGCATTTGCAGAAGGGGGCACGACACGGTCGTGCCCCTTTTAATTTTGTTCCAGGGTCGTGGGTCTGTCGGCTATGCGAACTGTGGTGTGCCGTCGGTGAACCGGACAACCAGGTTGTCGATGAGCCTTGTGCTGCCGAAAAAAGCCGCGAGCGCGATGATTGCTTCGCCCCCGATGGTGGGCACCGGCTCAATGGTGGCAGTGGACGCAACTTCGATGAAGTCTATGCGAGCCAGCGGCGCGTCTTGCTCGATCAGGGCCCTCATGCGATCCGTGATCTCACGCGAGTCCGTGTGTCCTTCGAGGATCAGCGTACGCGCAAGGGCAAACGCTCTCGGAATGACGCTCGCCTGTTGGCGCTCCTCTTCCGAGAGATAGACATTGCGCGACGACACGGCCAGGCCGTCGATGTCGCGGACCGTGGGAACGACCACGATCGCAACATCAAATGCCAGGTCTCGCACCATACGTTGCACGATAAGCGCCTGCTGGCCGTCCTTTTGTCCAAAGTAGGCGCGATGCGGTTGGACGAGATTGAAAAGCTTGGCAACAACCGTCGCCACGCCACGAAAGTGGAAGGGACGGCTGGCGCCGTCCAGGTGAGCCGCCAGGCCGCCGGCCTCCACCCAGATTCTTTGGTGGTCCGGGCCGTCTGGATACATCGCTTCCACATCCGGCACGAACAGCAAATCCACGCCCGTGTTGCGGGCAATCGCTCGATCGCGTTCCAGATCGCGCGGGTACCGAAGCAGATCTTCCGACGGGCCGAACTGCGTGGGATTAACGAAAATGCTGGCGACCACCACGTCGTTTTCGGCACGAGCCCCAGTAAGTAGCCGCGTGTGGCCCTCATGGAGATATCCCATGGTCGGAACCAGTCCGATGCTCTTACCTGCAAAGCGGGCGTCGCCGATCCTAGCGCGCAGTGTCTGAACGTCCGCCACTTCCTCCACTTGCTTCCCCCTGACGCGACATCCAGACTACCCGAGCCGTCGGCTCCATAGTACTGTCTTGCAAAATGAGGCAGAAAGGCCACGACCTATTGCGAGGAGGAAGACAATGGCCGGCTTCATCACCGATGTCCGAGGGTTGCAGGTTGGCCATGCCGACGATGCCCAAGCGCTCACGGGTTGCACCGTCGTGCTGTGTCGAGAGGGTGCGGTCGTTGGGGTGGACGTGCGGGGCGCAGCACCCGGTACGCGCGAAACGGACCTCTGCAAACCGGGGACGCTCGTGGACCGCGCCCATGCGGTGCTTCTGGCGGGCGGCAGCGCGTTTGGGCTGGACGCAGCATCGGGAATCATGCGGTTCCTCTGGGAACATCACATCGGTTTGGACGTAGGAGTGACGACCGTACCAATCGTTCCGGGCGCCGTGCTCTTCGACCTCGGCCTCGGGGATGTTGCGTGGCCCGATGCCGAGATGGGTTACCGAGCATGCCTGCACGCTGGGGAAAGAGAGGTGACTCAGGGAAGTGTAGGAGCAGGCGTCGGAGCTACGGTCGGAAAACTCTCAGGCATGTCGACCGCCACGAAGTCGGGCATCGGAACCGCGAGCCTGCGGGTGGATGATGTCACGCTCGGCGCCCTGGTAGCGGTCAACGCATTCGGCGATGTACTTCTGCCGGACAGTCACACGATTATCGCGGGCGCGAGGCGAGTCGGTACCTCGGAGTTCCTCGATACGGCAGCCACTTTGCTGGAAACCCACCCTCAGACTTTGTCTCCCGGACTCAACACGACCATCGGGGTCGTGGCGACCGATGCTGCTCTGACGTCTGAACAGGTCAATCACCTGGCCAGGTGTGCCCACGACGGACTGGCACGCACCATTCGGCCCGTTCACACCATGCTGGATGGCGATACGATGTTCGCCCTATCCACCGGGGTCGTCGCCGTGGATTGGCGCGACTCCATGCTGCCTCTGGCGGTCGGGACGGCGGAAGTCGTGGCGCGAGCGGTCGTGGCAGCGATCGTACATGCCACCCCGGCAGGAGGCCTGCCGATTGGTCGAGGATGGTCCGCGTCCTAACCTCGTGGATGCCTATTGCCCGAGCATTTCCGGTCGAAAGTCGAGCAAAGACTGCAGCACTATGTCCGCCTTGCTCAACGCATCGTCATGTGGAGGGTAATGCGGATTGGGTACCGCGACGATAAACATGCCGGCGGCATGCGCCGCCATGATGCCCGCCGATGAATCCTCAAAGACGGCGCACATTTTGGGCGCGAAGCCAAGCTGTTCGCAGGCCGTCAGAAAGACATCAGGCGCCGGCTTGCCTCGACCGACCTCATCGGCACTTACGATCTCTTTGAATTGGAGACGGATTCCTGCCTCGGACATTACGTACTCGATCAGAGTCGGAGGAGACGACGACGCGACCGCGAGCGGGAAGCGCTCCGCGAGTGCCCGTACTACTTCGGTAGCTCCCGGCAACAGCGGGAGTCCGCGCTCGTACATCTCCCTCATGCGTGCGACTACTGCCTCAATGATTTGCTCCGGCTGCTCATCAAACCCACAGTGTTTGCCAATGGCTACCGCCCACTCGGGTGAGTTGTTGCCTTTGACACCGAGCTCGTCCTCAGTCCTCCACGTGCACGCTCGATCGGCACAATAACGACGTCGCGCTTCCTCCCAGTACACCTCGGAATCGACGAGAAGACCATCCATGTCGAAGATGACTGCACGGATCATCTGCCTTCTCCTAACGCGAGCACTGCGTGAAGCCGAATTCGTGCCACGGTGCGGCCGCTATCAAGCTCATGGAAAAAACCGTCTGGGAACTCGCGTGCGATACGAAGACCCGCCCCGACAGACGGATTCCGGCGCCCACCATGATACTCTGGAGCGCCCACTGTGAAAGGAGGGAGGAATGGCCCGACCGGCGCGACCGCCTCGCACCCCTCTGCTCCGCCAGCTCGGCATCGTCGCGTTTTCGTTTCTGGTGGGTCAGCTTATCAGCACGCGTGTCCTCCCCTCGTCCTTGGGATTCGCACCGCGGCTGGCGGTGTTTCTCGTGGTCTACATCGCAGCCTACGTGCTCCTCTGGCGACTTACCGAGGGGGTCCGGGGGCTCCCGGTGGAGCGTCGTCGACGCTGACGCCCTGCGCTAGATTTCGCGGGCTGTAGTAGCGGGTGAGCCAACGTCCGAGCCCGTCCAGTCCGGGATACAATACCCGCTCCGTGATGTTCGCCTGATCGAGCTTGTCCCGAATCTCACCTTTGAGTTGCCTGGGAATGACGATCCGTTGAAAGGCATCATTGGTATCGCCCAGCCAACCCTCGAGCCGGGAGGTCGGGTCGGATGGTAATGACAGCAATGCATATTGATTGACAATGCGGTCGTCGAACGAGGGTGGTTCAAAGAATGCGAGAAAGTGCCGATCCGCGAGCGCATCGAATTCCTCGAGGGTCGAAGCTGCCGAGTTCAGCATATCGGCGGTGAATACGTAGGTCATCTCTACTTCCAGCAGATCTTTGAGCGGATTGGGCAAGAGTTCGTTGGAGTGAGCGTAGTTGACCCGCCATACAATGCCGTCTCGGTCGTACAGCCGGGCGTTTTCGGTGGCAAAGTGCAGCGCGACGAATGGAGAATATGTCCAATCGAGCAATCTGGTCGGCAGGCCGTGGTGCTGCGCTAGTGCCAGCCAATTCCATATCGAGTTGCCGGGCACGACTTCAACGCGCGCGTAGCGAATGAACGCTCGCAACATCGCGGTCTCGAGTCTTGTGGTGCGCGACTGAAGACGAGCGATACCGGTGGTTAAAGCGTAACTTGAGTCGCCCATTCCACGGTAGGCGACTGTGGCCCGAAACCTGCCCAACTGTTCGTCCCACGCGTCTTCGAAGAGGCAATCATTCAGTTCATTCCAACTGGAAACGCGAATCTCGTTCACACATGACTCCGAACGTCGATGCTCACACGTACTGCACGTTTGTCGAACCGCGTGGGGCAAGAATCGGTCCGACCTGGGTCGATGGGATATGACCATGGTACCGGGAGGCACGTAATGTTAGACGGTCTGATTCAGCAGTTTGCCGGCCAAGGCTCCAATAACCTGGAAGGCGAGGCGTTACACGGTGGGGTGGCGCAGATGCTGGGAAGCGCACCGAACGAACACGGAGTGGGCGCTATTGGGGAAGCGTTGGGAGCATTGGGACCGGGAGGTTTCGGGCAAAGCGTCAGTCAAGGGGCTGGTAATGCGGCGCCGGAGGCACGCAGCGGCCTGGCCGGGATGCTGATGGGTGCAATCTCACAGGGGGGTGGATCGCCCGGCGGCGTTTTGTCTAGCCTGGGAATCGGAGGTGGGGGGAGTTCGATGGGAGCCTCGGAACTTGGCACGCTCGCCTCGTACGCTGCGGAGACCCATCCGAACGAACTTGCGAGCGTGATGGGGAGTCAATTCGGAGGTAGCGGGGCAAGCAACGGCGGACTCATGCAGGTTCTGGGCAATCCAATGGTGCGCCAGGTGGGAATGAGCCTCGCGAAGCGGCTGCTATAGGGCAGCGCAGAAGACATTCCGAGGGCCGATCTACAGGATCGGCTCTCTTCTTTTTTCAGGGCCTGGGCGCGATAGTTCGTGGAATTGATCTAGACCCGATTCAGAGAAATAGGAACTCGACTTTCTAATTTGTAAAGAACTCTTTACAAATTAGTGCCAATGTGTTTTACTATTGGTATGGAACCACAGCCTGAAGGCAATCCACCCAGTCAGTGTCCGGTGTGCAAGAGCAAGCTGCTTGTCACTCGGCTGGAATGTAGCTCGTGCGGCACGGAAGTCACCGGCGCGTTTGGCCTCGGTCGGCTGGCCACGACCCCCGAACCGCACGCCTCACTACTCGAGATGTTTCTGCGAGTGCGCGGAAACGTCAAAGAGATGGAACGCGAACTCGGTCTGTCATACCCGACAGTCAGGGCACGGCTGGATGAAGCATTCGAAGCGGCCGGGTATGGCCGCCCGACCGAGCGCTCTACCACTCCCGGCGAACCGGGTTGGCCGGGACCGGATCTCGAAGAACGGATCCGAGCCCAGGTCGATCGCGGGTTAGCCCAGGTCGAGCGTCAGCTAGCCGAGATGGACTTGAGTGGCTGGACGCGCCGTCGCCCCCGGAATACTGATTCCGCGCAACAACGCAGCGACATTCTCGGTCGTCTAGAGCGCGGTGAGATCACAGCGGAAGAAGCGACGGATTTATTGCGCAAGCTTAAGGAAAGGGGTTGATGGTGGGTGACGAAGAGCGGGCGAGAATCTTACGAATGGTCGCGGAAGGAAAACTTTCGCCGGAGGAGGCCGCCGGACTGCTCGAGGCCGTCGAGCAGGAGCCGGAGCCACAGATATCCGAATATCCCAACCCAACAGAGGGACAGTACGCCGGTTTCGGAAGTCGAGGTGAGAGCGACGTCAGAATACGGGGACGCGAAGGACGCCGATCTAGGCCACCGCGCGCCGTGGTCATTCAAATCAAAGAAGGCGGCGAAAACAAGGTCAATATCCGGATACCGCTTGGCCTGGCACGCGCTGCCAAGAAATTCATCCCCCGCCAGGCACAGAACTACCTTGCCTCCTATGAGATAGACCTTCAAGAGTTCCTGGATGGGGCGAGCGACATGGAGGGTGGAACCCTCCTCGAAGTCAAAGACGGCGAAAATCGCGTGCTGATAGCAGTGGAGTAAGACGATGGACATGGCAGTTGGACGATTGCAATTTTCGGTTCGGTTGGCAGAGACACGGTCAATGCCGGTCGAGGAGCAGGCCCAGCCTCAGGCAGATCCGGTTGAAGTCGCATTTCGACGTGAGCAATCATACCGCGACGTGGTGGCTGATCGTGAACGCTGGGCGGGCGAGACACATCACTTCGGGCGTCGGATCCTCTAACCCATATCGCGCTCCCCCAAACTGATGCGCGGGCCGGAACGGCGGCGCGAAGAGCGTCCCAGTTCCGGCTCGTGCGTCTGTCTATCACGCACGATTGCCGGCGACTCCGACACGCATGGGGAGCAGCAGGAACACTCCAACGGCCCTCGATATGTGGCACTGTAATACGAGTTGAAATAAAGCACCGGAGGCTACACACGTATGGCTTACACCGCGGAGATCAGCCGAACGAACCCATCATGTTTCCTCTTCCTCATCGACCAGTCCGGGTCGATGGACGATCCATTCGCCGCCGGCGAGTTGCAGCGCAAGAAAGCAGACGGCGTGGCTGATGCGATTAATCGTCTCTTACAGAACCTGGTCATCAAATGCGCCAAGTCTGAAGGAGTACGTGACTACTACCACGCCGGGGTACTCGGGTACGGGTCGAGTGTTGGTCCGGCCTTCGCGGGATCGCTGGCGGGCAAGGAACTGACATCGATCAGTGAAATTGCGGAGAATCCCGCCCGGGTGGAAGAACGGACCAAAAAGGTGGACGATGGCGCAGGTGGAGTCATTGACCAAACTGTAAAGTTTCCCATCTGGTTTGATGCCGTGGCACGCGGCGGAACACCCATGTGCGAAGCATTGCGTCGCGCACAGTCGATTCTGTCGACCTGGGTGACCGGACACCCCGACAGCTTCCCTCCTATCGTGATTAACATCACGGATGGCGAGTCGACAGACGGCGATCCCACACCTGTGGCAGAAGACGTGAGGCACGTCGCCAGCAGCGACGGCGAGACGCTGCTATTCAACGTCCATCTCTCCTCGCACAGCGCGTCGCCGATCGAGTTCCCCGACAGTGAGGCTGGTCTACCCGACAAATACGCTGAGTTGCTGTTTCGCACGTCGAGTATCCTTCCCTCGTATATGCAAAATGTTGCACGTCAGGAAGGATATAGCGTGTCAGACGGAAGCCGCGGCTTCGTGTTCAACGCCGACATGGTGTCTGTGATCCGGTTTCTCGACATCGGCACGCGTCCCAGCAACTTGCGGTAAGAGCGACTTGCGCGGACCCATGTGCTCGCTCTGGTTACCCAAAGCCGGCAACCGACTTGATGAATACGAGGATGCCTTTTGGCCGACTCGGTCAGCTACCCGGGAGGCGCGAGTGATTCGGTGCGCGGTCGCCGACGGGGCGACTGAAGCGTCTTTTTCCGGCTTGTGGGCCCGCATGCTCGTGCGCGCCTTTGGTCGGGGACAGATCCGACCAGAAGGAATCCTCGATGCTATCCGTCCGCTTCAGATCGCGTGGCGGGCCGAGGTCGGTCGAACGCCGTTACCGTGGTACGCCGAGGAGAAGCTCCGGAGTGGTGCTTTTTCGTCGCTCCTGGGACTCACCTTGAAGCAGCGTCGGCAGAATGAGCAGGTGGTGTGGTCGGCCATGGCGGTGGGAGACACGTGTCTTTTCATCGTCCGAGATCATGAGTTGGTAACGACGTTCCCACTCGACGACGCCGACTCCTTTGACAATAGTCCTCATCTCGTTTCGAGCATATCCGCTCGCAATGGCGCCCTGAAATCGGTCATGTGTCGGCAGAGCGGTGTGGCCAGACCGGGTGACAGGTTCTATCTGGCGACGGACGCGCTGGCGTGCTGGTTATTGAGGCGTCACGAAGACGGTTCGGAACCGTGGGACGAGCTCGACGACCTGGCTCGAGATACTTCATGCCAGGGATTCGCCACGTGGGCGGCTAATGAGCGACGGGATCATCGCATGCGCAACGACGACGTTACCTTGCTCCGATTTTGCCTGGAGTAGCGTCGAGGTGCCGTGGCCGACCCCGCAGGACTACAACGAGGCGATCCAGAACCCGGCCCTTACCTTCAGCGATCCAGAACTGCAGGCAGGTACCTGCGAGGTTACTTCTTTGGGGCTGCCGAGGCCGATAACCGGCAATTTCGCCAGCGTTTATCGTTTGCACTGCAGGAGCCGGGATTGGGCGGTGCGATGTTTCTGGCGCGAGTTGTCTGACATGCAGTTACGCTATCGCGCCATAAGTGCGCACCTGGCAGTCGCCGGTCTTCCGTACACGGTAGGCTTCGAGTATCAACCTCAGGGCATCAGGGTTCAGGGAAGCTGGTATCCCATCCTCAAAATGGAGTGGGTGGAAGGACAGTTATTAAACGACTACCTTCTCAGTCATCTGAAGGATCCGGTCGCTCTACAGTCTCTAATGGAGAGCTGGGAACACATGGTGAGCGATCTTGAACGCTCCCGGTGCGCGCATGGCGACTTGCAACATGGGAACGTACTGGTAGTCAACGGTGAGCTGAAACTGGTTGACTACGACGGCATGTTCGTCCCGGCATTGTCCGGCATGGGCAGCCATGAACTGGGACAACAACACTATCAGCATCCAAGGCGCGAGGCGACGGATTTCGGTCCGCATCTCGATCGATTCTCGTCCTGGGTCATCTATATTTCCATCGCTGCACTGCGAGTAGACCCAACTCTTTGGACCTCTACCCAAGCAGGAGACGAGCGGCTACTGCTGCAGCGAAAAGACTATGAGCAACCAGCATCATCGGCTGCGCTCGCGCTTCTCACAGACCACCGTGAGCCGGAACTTCAAGCACTGGCGAACGAGTTTCGTTCCGCCATCGAGAAACCCGTAAGTGCTCTGCCGCCCCTTCCGGCCGCACTACGCCCTCCGGGACAGTCACCGGTCGATGTATATCGGCCTTCGAGGGTTCCACGGCGTGTTGAACTGTGGTGGCGGCTCATGGTCCCGTCCTCACCGGCCGACACGCTCTCGCACGCGGCGCCGTCAGCAGGCTCGCATCCGATCTGGGTCATCGACCATCTCCCCTCCCGGTGCGAGGCGCCCCTTGAATGGTCCATCCAACACGTACGAGCCTCCCGACTGGTCGCGCTCGCTTGCGTCCCGGTCGTGAGCGCGGGCGGCGTAGGTCTGCTGTCTCTGGGTGTGCCTGCTGCACTTGCCGTTGCGTTATGCCTACTAGCATGGAGCCTCGCGTGCCTCGTCGGGTGCATCGCCGCCTATCGTCGCGATCCAGCGGTTCGTGAGTTACAGCCACTGGCACGTATCGAGATGCGAGCTCTCGCCTCCGCAGCCCTCTGCGAGCGGACCAGAAGCAGGGTAGAAGTCCGGATCGAACGCGACCGGCGGCGCGACGTGCGGGACCGGGAGACGGCAACACGTCGCATCATCGCTCTCCAACAGCGCGAGGAAACCGAGATCGACACGTTGCGTACGCAACTGGCCACGACGCTCGACTCTCTGGCAACTCGTATTGGAGGGATCGATCGACAAGAAATCGAAGAAACTGAACAGGCACTAGCAGAGGTGCAAGGTCGCTTTATAGCTGAGGCACTGCGACAAGCGACGTTGCGGCGCGCGTCGATTCCCGGGATTGACCTGAGCACAAAAATGCGCCTTTGGTCGCTCGGCGTGTGGTCTGCGGCAGACGTCACCTCTGACCGCATCCGAATGATGCAGCACCTGAACCACCATCATCTTATGCAGATTGTCGCCTGGAGAGTTGGCGCGGAAACCGACGCCCGTCGCGCGATGCCGCGCCATGTACCCGCAGCACGGAAACAGCAGTTGCACCGCAGGTACGCGTCCGAACGCCTTGAACTGATGGCAGAGCAGAGTCACGAAGAAGCTGCTGTTCATGCGGCCATAGAGGGCGTACGAGCGTCGTTCGCCCTTAGGCGCACAGCTATCGAGGACCAATTGGCGGAGAAACTCGATCATCGGGCGGACGCGCGCTCGGAACTCGGAGCGCGGATTGAGAACTTGCAGGCGCGCGCTGTCCAGTTCCGGGCGGCCGCACTGGCTGCCCGCCAGGAAATTCATCTACCGGGGGTAGAGTTCCGTGCCTTCATGCGTGCTGTGTGGGTGCCCTGGACGTGAGATGAGGCTCCAGAGGACGTGGCACGTGCCCAGGCCATGATCGGGGCGAAGCTGGGGCGAGATGTCGGCCGAACCGGTTTCGCTACCCATGTGCAGGTTTGCGGGCGATTCCTCCGAGCGACACAAACTTTATGTCCAGATATTCGTCCATGCCATACTTGCCACCCTCGCGTCCCACGCCGGACTCCTTGACTCCGCCGAATGGAGCCTGCGCGGTCGATGGCATGCCGTCATTGGCGCCGAGAATGCCGTACTGCAATTCTTCCGCGAGCCGCCACACGCGTCCGATGTCCCGCGTGAAAAAGTACGATGCCAGGCCGTAGACGGTGTCGTTCGCACGCCTGATCACCTCTTCTTCCGAGTCGAACGGCAAAAGGGCGGCAACGGGGCCGAAGGTTTCGTCCTGTGCTAGCTGCATGGAATCGGTCGCGCCGAGCAGCACGGTAGGCTCGAAGAAATAACCCCGATCCGATTCCGCTCTGGATCCGCCGAGCGCTATCGTCGCGCCCTTAGCAACCGCGTCGTCGACGTGGCTCTGCACCTTGTCAAAAGTCGCCTGGTCGATGAGGGGTCCGACCGTCACGCCTTCATCCAGACCGTTACCGACCCGCATCTGGCGGAGCTTCCCGGTAAGTCGTTCCGCAAACACGTCGTAAATCCCTCGTTGGACGAAGATCCGATTTGCAGCCACGCAAGTCTCACCCATATTTCGCATCTTCGCGGCAACACAGTGTTCAACGGCGGCTTCCAGATCAGCGTCCTCGAAGACGATAAAGGGCGCGTGGCCTCCTAGCTCGAGCGACAGGCGCTTCATCGTGTCCGCGGCGCTGCGCATGAGGATCTTGCCCACCTCAGTCGAACCCGTAAAAGAAATCTTGCGAACGCGTCGGTCCTCCATCAGCACAGAGGCAAGCGCAGGCGCATCCTGGCCGACGACGACCGACAATACCCCCTTTGGCAACCCCACGTCGTCGAAGATGCGGGCCATTTCCAAAGCAGTCAGGGGGGTGAGTTCGGATGGTTTGATGACCATGGTACAGCCTGCAGCGAGCGCCGGACCGAGCTTGCGAGTGATCATGGCGGCCGGAAAATTCCAGGGAGTAATCGCGGCCGTAACACCCACCGGACGTTTTAAGATGAGAATTCGTTTGTCAGCTGAACTGGCCGGCACCGTGTCGCCGTACACGCGCTTGGCTTCTTCCGAAAACCACTCGATAAATGAAGCGGCGTACTTAACTTCGCCGGCAGCTTCCGCCAACGGTTTGCCCTCTTCCAGCGTGATCAGCCGCGCCAACTCGTCGCTTCGTTCGTACATGCCCTGGGCGGCAGCCATAAGAATTTTCGAACGCTCAGCAGCAGTCTTACCAGCCCACTCCTCCTGCGCTCCCGCCGCCGCGTCGACCGCCCGCTGCATATCTGCCCGCCCGGCATCCGGCACCGTGGCGACGGCTTCCAGAGTAGCCGGATTCAAAACCTCAAACGATTTTCCAGACGCGGCCTCTGACCAGTGGCCCCCAATGAACAGTTTGTACGCCGCGGATATCGCCGTTGCTACCACGTGCGTCTCCTTTCTGATGCGATTATTCGTGCCATTTGTAGTCTGATTGTACGCCCGGTGATTCAGGTGCGACTGCCTCGCGAGCACTATGATGAGGCACATCCCGCAATCCGCAAGAGCCCGGACCCGTGCTCCGAGCCGAATCCGCACGACCACGGCCAGACGGAGGTACATGATGGTGCAGAGCTACGAAGAACGGACCTCAACCACATCGCGATCCGATGAAATCTGGGCCGAACGAGAACGGTGGGTGCCGCGAGGCGTCTCCACATATACGCACGTAGTAGCGAAGCACGCCCACGGTGCTGAGGTTTGGGATGTCGACGGGAAACGCTACGTCGATTTCGCGGGTGGCATCGGAACGCTCAACGTCGGGCACACTCCGCACGAAGTCGTAGAGGCACTGCGGCAGCAGGCCGAAGAACTTATTCACATGTGCTTCTCTGTGGCCATCTATGAGCCGTACGTCGCGCTGGCCCGGCGACTCGCCGAAGTCACCCCCGGAACGTTCGCGAAAAAGACGATGCTGGTAAACAGCGGCGCCGAGGCCGTGGAAAACGCGGTCAAGATTGCCCGGTTTGCTACCGGGCGCCCCAATATCATCGCCTTTGACAATGCATTTCACGGTCGAACTCTGATGGGCATGACTCTTACCGGCAAGGACCGGCCGTACAAGGACGGTTTCGGTCCGTTCGCGCCTGGGGTCTACCACGCGGCTGCTCCGTATGCCTACCGGTGCTCCGACCCTGCCTGCGCGCACCATACCGGTGGGGCGGCGCCGTGTCCGGTCGAGACCGGCCAGGACGTCGAGCGCCTGCTGGCCGAAGAAGTGTCCCCAGACACGGTCGCAGCGATCGTGATCGAACCCGTTCAGGGCGAAGGTGGATTCCTGGTAGCTCCCCCTTCACTCCTCCGACGCTTGCGAAGCATCTGCGACCGGTACGGAATCGTCCTGATCGCGGATGAAGTGCAGACGGGATTCGGCCGGACCGGCCGCATGTTTGCGGTGGAACACGCTGGAGTCGTACCGGATATCATAGTTCTCGCCAAATCACTGGCAGCAGGAATGCCGCTCGGTGCCGTGGTTGGCCGAGCTGAACTTATGGATGCCCCGGGCCCCGGCGGCATCGGAGGCACATTCGGTGGCAACCCGCTGGCGTGTCGCGCGGCGCTCGCGGTTCTCGATCTTTTCGAGCGTGATGACCTGTCGGCCAGGGCGGCCGCCATCGGCGAGACCATCTTCCGGCGCTTCACGGCCATGCAGCAGCAGGTCGAGTTGATTGGTGACGTCCGTGGCCAGGGTGCCATGATGGCGATGGAGTTGGTGCGCGATCGAGTTACCAAGGAACCGGCGCGAGAAGAAACCGCCGAGATAATTCACCGCTGCCACGAGGCCGGGCTGATCATCATCAAAGCCGGACTGTACGACAACGTCATTCGCGTGCTGGTGCCCCTAGTGATCAGCGATGCGCTGCTGAACGAAGGTCTCGACACGTTGGAGCGCGTACTCGCGAACGTAGCGCAGTCCAGGTAAAAGGCAGGCGGGGCGTCGATAGTGCCACGCCCCGCCTGCCTGGAACCACCGGATGGTTACTGCTGACCCTGGAAGATGGTCGCGATAACCCAGATGCCCTTCGGGCCGCGAGTGCCTGGCTGGACAACCTGCACGGTGAAGATCTGACCTTGATATCGGACGTAATATTTCACCAGCGGCCGCCCGTCCGGACCGTTGTACGGAGTCGGGGTGGGGTTGGCTGCGGTCGGCTTGACCACGGTGAAGCCCTGAGTAAAGCCCTCGGCGGGCAGGGTTCTGTTCAACGTCTTGGTGGGATCCAGGTAGAAGGTGTAGTTCGGGTCGTTATTGCTCGCCGCCGTCTGGATTTGCGTCACCTTTGACTGGGGACGTGTCACCATCCCGATGTGAACGCCGGGGACGGTTGGGAGAGGCGTCGTTCCCGGAAGCGGCGTGGATCCGCCGTTCGCCCCTGGAGTCGCGGTAGGAGGCACGCCGGCCGGCTGTGGTGTCGCGGTCGGTCCACCGGGAGTGGCTGTGGGCCCGCCGGCCGCTGCGGCTCCCGGGGCCAACGTCGCGGTCACCACTACCTTTTGCGGCGTGGCGCTCGGCGTCGCCGTCGAGTTCATTGCATCCCTGATCCTGGGACCGAGCGTTGCCGCCAGGATAACCACCACGATAATGGCTGCCAGGATCATTGGTATGACCCACCTGCCCCGGGGCGAGGACTGGCGCTGTACGGTTGTCATTGTCTTCCCCCTCTCAATTTGCGCGCCGTCCTCTATGCAATAACCGTACCGGGGGCCACGATTATTGCTCTTTGTCAAGCAGTTGTCAAGATCTCGGCCCCTCTACAACTCCGATCGCAGGAAGCGATTCCATAGATGCTGCGCGATGCGAGTCGGATCGGAACGCACCCCATACCCGGACCAGTAGTGGCAGATGTTGTCGATGTCGCGCCGCAACAGGTCGAAGGCGTTTGGATTGGCGCGTGGATCGATCGCCTGCGGAAAGTCGATGACGGTGATCGACCCATCCCAATACAGCACGTTGTACGCGGAGAGATCGCCGTGCACCAGGTCATTGGCCAGCCAGACTTCGATGTTTTGCATCATCCGATTGAACAGCGGCCGAACTTCCTCGGGCTCGAGCTCGACCTCCCTCAGCTTCGAGGCGGCGGCTTCCTCGTCCCCCACGTACTCCATCAAAATGGCGCTGGCCGCCTTGCGGAGTGGTTTTGGCACATCCGAGCCCAACGCGTGTAGCTGGGTCAGCGTTTCGAACTCATGTGCGATCCAGCTACCGAATTTGGTCTCGCGGCCCCAATCGGTCTTCCGAGCGACCGCGCGGGCATCTCGTTTGTTCAAAATGACGCGCCCTTCGTGATAGACCGCATCGTTTTTGAATGACCTCCGACTCCGTGGCCGGTATACCTTCGCTGCCACGAGATCGTATCCGGTGGACGGATCGGCGCGGCAGCAGTAAACGGTGCCCTCCTTGCCACTCTTCTCGGTGCGTACCACGTCGGTGATGATACCCTCGGCGAAGAATGGCGCCAGAGGACTATTGTCTTCCTCTTCTTCGATTTCGAACTCAGTCAGTTCCTGGAGCAGATCGTCGATCAACTGGGACTCCTTGCACAAATAGACAAACGAACGATCGTGGCGATTGTGATTACCGGTCTCATCAGAAAGTCACCTCCTGTTCTCGGTCGACACGCCATGTGGTCTCGTGAGCTCCGTGAACGTGCGGCCGAGACGTCAGAGCATTGAGAGTCAATCGGCATGCGATCGAACGACGCCGAAGACCTATCGATGCTGGGACACGGATGTGAGAATCGGCGTATCAGGGCGCGCTGCTGAGGCGATCAACGCGGTGGATAGATAAACCGTGCCGGCGTAGCAAACATGGGCGCGTTCTACAATCCAAACGCGGGCAGACCACCGTGCGGAGCCTCTCGACGCCGGGCCGCTTCACCCAGGAACCGGCGATTCGCGTCTTAACGCGTGGCCGAAGGAACAACCTGGAGGTGCGTGCCGCAGTGTCGGAGAGACAGCGCAGCGCTAGCCGCAATCTGCATCATGACACCACCTCCCTTGGATTCCGGTCCCGATATGCAGTTAGCGTATCACGGGGTTGCGGGCATGTAAAGTCGTAATCGGATGCTGGAACGAAGTGCGTGGGCCCCGCGACCGCTGCTTGTCTTCCGACACTGTCAACGCTCTGGACCGATCAGGTCTTGGAAATGCCTGACAGGCGGCCGGCATAATGTCGGCCGCCTGTGTGTGTGTGCATGAGGCAGGTAGCGCTCAGACTCCGGTATTGGCCAGGGTCGGGACCGCGGCGGGTGCGTTCTCGCGCTGTGTCAGGGGCAACGCGATTCCAGTCACCGCGCCCACCAGGACGATCACGACACCGGCGTAAAGCGCTGCCCTGAAGCCGTCCATGAATTGAGCCGGGGTGGTCGCCAGGTGCTGGAAGATAGCGCCCAGGACGGCGACCCCGAATACGCCGCCAAGTTCACGAATCGAGTTGTGGGCGCCCGACGCCTGGCCCTGCTGGTTCGGTAGCACCGTACTCATGACTGCTTCAGCCAGCGGAGCGTAGCTCAGTCCCATACCGACGCCGCCGAGGATAAACGGCAGGAGCAATGAATTGTACGGAGTGATGGTGGTGGCAATGTTCGCAATCCACAGCAGGGCGACCGCCTGCAACACGAGGCCCGTGACGACGATCCAACGGGAACCGAATCTACCTGCCAGGATGCCGGCGATCGGAGCCACGACCATGATCGTGCCGGTCCAGGGCATCGTGCGCAGCCCGGCTTCGAGCGGTGAGGCGCCCAGAACCTGTTGTACGTAGAGGGTCAGGAAGAAGATCGAACCGAACATGCCGGCCGACATCAAGAATCCAGACGCGTTGGCTGCTGAGAAGCCACTGGAACGAAACAAGGTCAGGTTCAACATAGGGGTCGAAGTCGATCGTTCCCATGCCAGGAACGCCGCGATCAGCAGTACACCACCCACGAGCGAGCCGATAATGGTCGCGCTGGTCCAACCGAGCGCGTTCCCCCGGATAAGCCCGAAGGTGACTCCCAATAACCCGAAGCCGGCCAGCAGAAGGCCGACGAGGTCGAGCGGTTGGGTATCTCCCCGCGAATCCTCCAGTTGTATGGCCGCGAGGACGACGACAATCACGCCGATTGGAACATTGAGCCAAAAGATCGTGTTCCAGGGAAGTCCGTTCACGACTGCTCCTCCGACCAATGGGCCGATGGCCAGGCCGAGCCCGGAGACACCCGACCAGAGGCCGATCACCATGGCCCGCCGCTCCGGCGGAAAGACTCGAATCAGGATCGTCAGCGATAAAGGGGTCAGGAATGCTGCGCCGGTACCTTGCACCGCCCGCGCGATTTCCAGTTGGAAGGCGGACGAACTTAACGCTGCAAAGGTAGAACCCAGGGTGAACAGGGTGACGCCCAGAATGAACATGGGTTTACGACCGAAG
Organism: Chloroflexota bacterium; assembly: GCA_036732245.1. Lineage (GTDB taxonomy): Bacteria > Chloroflexota > UBA5177 > UBA5177 > UBA5177 > JANWJD01. Next base: position 17,139 of record DAINCT010000021.1, read on the forward strand.
CGATCGCCGAGGGCCGCTCCCGTCATAATTAGAACTGCAAAAGCCAGAGTGTAGGCATTGACCGTCCATTCGAGGTCCGAGACGGAGGCCCCCAGCGCTTTGCGGATGGACGGCAGGGCGGTGATCACCACGAGGTTGTCGAGCATGGCCATAAAGAGCGCGAGCGACACAATGGCGAAGGTCCACACTTGTATTCGAGTTTTCATTCATTTCTCCTGGTTGTGATCGGCGGCTGACTATGAAAGTTAGTGTACACTCACTAACTCGAGAATGCAAGCCTTAAAAATCAGCCGGTTGGCGTCGAAGTCAGTCTCCCCAGATCGTGAGCTCGTGGCCCTCCGGGTCACGGTAGATGGCAAAGTGGCCCTCTTCGTCGTGTGCCTCACCCACCGGCTTCAGTCCGCGTTCGGTCAGTTCCGCCACGTACCCCTCGAAGTCGTCGACATGGAACGTGATGGCCACGCCTCCTTCACCTGACCTGGACCGGTCCTTGGCGGGCACGATGCCGAAATGGAACGAGACGGTGTCGTTCCGGAAACCGCCGTAAATCCCTCCGTCGTATTCAACTCCCATCAATAGCCCAAATTTCTCCGAGTACCACTGGGCCAGGCGTCGCGGATCTTTGGCCTGAATGACCAGGCCACCAACGTAGTCGAGTTGTGCCAATTTGATCTCCTTAACTGCGAGCCGGAAGACGTCTCGAGGGCCCAATGACCGGCAATCGATACAGGGTTACCCGCACTGCCCCTGCGCCCGCGTGAGCATCCCCAGGACTGGTGCATACGTTACGTCTCAGGGTACCTATCCCCGGCTGCCTCCACCGCCGGATCGACGGGCCTGTCCCTGTGCGCCAAACGGGCGGTTCGTCATGCCTCGGGGTACGCTGGGGCATGATTCGGCTTGGATCGTTCCACGAATGCTAGAACTGGAGGGTGCTGACGTGCGTCTAGGAGTAATCTTTCCTCAATCGGAGATCACGGCCGACGTCGGCGCGGTGAGGGCGTATACCGAGGCAGCGGAAGAGCTGGGATACGCCCACTTGCTGGCGTACGACCACGTCGTGGGCGCCGACCTGACAAACCGACCGGATTTCCGCGGCCCATACAACTTACAGACCATGTTCCACGAGCCATTTGTCCTGTTCGGCTTCATGGCAGCCATCACCCAGAAGCTGGAGTTCGCTACCGGAATCGTCATCCTTCCTCAACGCCAGACCGTGCTGGTCGCCAAACAGGCGGCTGAGGTCGACGTCTTGAGTGGAGGACGCTTTCGACTCGGCGTGGGCATCGGCTGGAACGACGTCGAATACCAGGCACTGGGGCAGGATTTTCGGACCCGCGCTGCTCGCAGCGAGGAGCAGATCGTCCTGCTACGTCAACTCTTCTCGCAAGAGTCCGTCACCTTTGCAGGACGCTGGGACACTGTGGAGGCGGCCGGCATAAATCCGCTTCCCACACGCCGCTCCATCCCGATCTGGATCGGCGGGGCGGCTGAGGCGACGCTGCGTCGCGTGGTCCGCCTGGGAGACGGGTGGTTCCCGCAGATGCCGCCCGACCAGGCGCGGCCCATGCTCGATCGGCTACGTGAGCTCGCGCGGGAGAAAGGCCGTGATCCTGAAAGCATCGGGATCGAGGCCCGAGTCAACATCGCCGGGAAAGACGAAGAGATCTGGATCTCGGAAGTGCGTGCCTGGAAGGAGATGGGCGCAACCCACCTTGCCGTCAACACGATGAGCGCCGGTTTAACGGGACCGAGCGGGCACATTGACGCCATCCGTCGGTTCCATGATGCAGTGTTCCCTGTTGTCGACGCCTGAATCACTCGGCGATGCGTGCCTGAGTCATGAGGTCGGCGATGCGCGACGAGCACTTCAAGCCTGTTAATTGGGCTCCTGCGTCGCGCCGGATTCGATCGATTCCTGAGGCGAGTCCCGCCTGACGTGAGTCGGCGGTTTGCGCAATTCTTTGGATTCCATCTATAAACTGTCCGAGCGAGCACGGACAAACGCACTGATATAGATTGTGAGCGCTTA
>DAINCT010000022.1:0-18940 GCA_036732245.1 Chloroflexota bacterium
CGCTGCTGCTGGCCTCCGGATAGCTGTGCAGGAGAACGGCCCTCGAAGCCCGCAAGTCCAACCAGACTGAGCATTTCTTCTGCTTTCGCCCGCGCCTTCGGGCGTGCGACGCGGCGGGCGCTGAGTCCGTACATCACATTGGCGCGCACGCTCAGGTGCGGGAATAGCGCGTAGTTCTGGAAGACGAATCCGATGTTGCGTTTCTCGACGGCGAGCCGGGAAATGTCGCGACTTCCGACCAGGATGGTGCCCCGGTCAGGCTCCTCGAGGCCGGCGATGATCCGGAGCAGCGTCGACTTGCCGGACCCGGACGAGCCGAGCATGGCGCAGAAGCTTCCATTTCCGACCGTCAGGTCGAGCGGATGGAGGACTTGCGTGCCGTTGAAGGTCTTGGACACGCCTGTGACGGTGAGCTCAGCCATCAGTTTCCTTTGTTCGTCGGTGTGAATAGCTTGGTGGCGTTGCCCGAGAGCCAGTTGAGGACTACTACTAGCACCACGGTCGAGAGGATGATGATGGTCGCCAGGGCGTCGACGTCCGGTGTGACGCCGAGCCGGACCATCGAGTAGATCTGAACCGGCAGCGTCGATATGCCGATGGGTGCAAGAAATAGCTGGATTGCGAAGTTGTTGAAGGTGATCACGAAAGACAGGAGACCTCCAGCGATGATCGACGGGCCTATCAGCGGGACAGTGACAGTCAGGAAGACACGGATCGGACCGGCTCCGAGTGAATGGGCGGCCTCGGCGAAGTTGGGATTGAGGTCCCTAAGTCGTCCGCTGACGATGAGGACGACGAACGGGAGCGACGTCACTATTGACGCTACGATCAGCCCAACAGAGCTCGAGCCCAGCCCGAACCAATCGAATACGATCACGAACCCAGCGGCCAGAATTAGCGCCGGCACAGTGAGCAAAGCCAGCAACAGCCCGTTCACCGGAAGGTTGATATACGTCTTGCTGCGGACCATTCCGAGGGCCAGCAGTGTTCCGACGATGACGGCGAAGATGGTCGCTTGGGTAGCCAGGTTGAGACTGGTGCCGAGCGCATCCAGAAGTGCGCCGTCACCTCCGAGACTCGCGTACCAGTTGAACGTTAAGTGGAATGGAAAGGTCCCGTAGCGCGACTCGTTGAGACTGAGGACTGCCATGCTGATCAGCGGGAGCGCGAGAATGACGAGCAGGACGTACAGCCATACCTTCATTACCAGGGGAAGTACTGGGGCTTTCATCGGAGCACTCCTTGGGTCGATGGGGCGTCCTCTTCTAGACGCGTCTGTGCCGCCGCGGAGATCGATTTGGGCGGGGGCGATTTCGAGACCCCGGAGAGACCGGAACGTGACCACGCAAGCAGCGCCGTGACCAAGCCGACGATGGCCAGACTCGACACCAGGAGCACCAGTGACAAGGCAACGGCGAACGATTCATGAACTCCAGCCGTGAGCTGCGTCGAGATGACATTCCCGAGCATCTGCCCGTTCGGACCTCCCAGGATCGCTGGCTCGGCGAACGCTCCAACGGTCTGCACGAACGTAAGGGCGAAGTTGACTGCAATCATTGCCGAGCACAGCGGCCAGACGACCCGCGTGAAGACGAAGCCTCTATTCGCGCCGAGAGTCCGAGAGGCCTCGAGTACCGCCTTGTCGATCTGCTCGGAAGCCGCATACATCACGAGGATGGCAGTCGGGATGCTTTCCTGCACCAGCATCAGCAGATTGGCGGCAGGCGAATACATGATCGAAGTCTGAGGGCTGGCCAAACCCATCGCCGAAAGCACAGACATAGCGGGGCCGCCCGCCTGCACGAGGCTCACGAATCCGTAGATGAGGAGCAGTTGTGAGGTGATGTAGGGGATGATGACAAACCCGAGAATGAGTGGTTTGACCTTCGGACTCGTGTACCGGGCGAGGGCCCACGCGGCGGGCCAGGCCAGGGCGATGCTGAGAACTGTGACGCAGAAGGCTATGAGCAGCGTCTTTCCCAGCACCGACATATAGGTCGCCGAGCCGAACACTTCGGCGAAGTTGGCGAAGCTGAAGCCCCCTGAGTCGGTGGTGAAACCAATGAAGAGAAGAGCACAGAGCGGCAGAGCGGCGAAGAGGACGAGCAGCAGGCCGCCGGGAGTGAGGAGGAACCCAGTCCCGAGGGCCCCCCTGACCCGCCGCCGCGGTGAGCGGCGTCGGGTCAGGGGGGCGGTCGTCATTAGGAGCCAGCCTTAACCTGTGTCCACGCGTCGACCCATGACTGGATTCGGGCTGCGGGCGCGGGGAGTTGAAGCGCGAGGCTGGAGATCGTGGCAGGGGTTGCCTGCAGGCGTTGCAGAGTTGCCGGTAGGAGGGCGTCAACCACGAGCTTGTTCGCCGGAGTAGGCGACGCATCGGCAGCGGAGTTCGCCCACTTGCTGAGGAACTCATCGCTTGTCATGTAGTTCAACCACTTGTAAGCGAGGTCGAGGTTCTTGGTCTTAGCCGAGATCGCCCAGTTGTCGATCCAGCCGACGGCACCCTCTTTGGGCACCTCGTACTTGAAGTTCTCCGAACCTGAGACCTTGCTCGCGATCATGCCACCGATTGCGGAGGCGTTGGCGATGCCGGCGACGATGGATCCGCTGGTGACCGCTTTGGCGAGATCGTCCGTGGATGAGTAGATCAGCTTCGCGTTGCGCTTTAGCGCCTGTAGTGCCGGCGTGACTTTGGACATGTCCGGGTTTTGCGGATCCTCACCAAGGTACAAAGCGGTGATAGGGATGAGCACCGTCGGGTCGTCGATGAGTGCGATCTGCCCGGCGTACTTCGGATCCCAGAGCACGCTCAGCGAGTCGGGGGTCGGGGAGATCTTGGAGCCGTCGTAGAAGAGGCCGGTGCTTCCCCAAGTCCAGGGGAGGCCGTAGAGCTTGCCGTCCTTGCGGAGCTCGGCGCGGTTCGCGAGATCTGGGTAGATGTTCGGATAGTTGGTCAGCTTTGCCGTGTCGAGGGACTGGAAGATGCCCTGGTCGATGCCAGTACCGAGGTACTGGATGTTGGGGAGCGCGACGTCGATGCTCCCGTTCGCCTTGCTGACAAGCTGAAGCTGATTGGCCTCCGAGTCGATGTACTGGAACTTGAGAGTGGCGCCCGTCTGCTTCTTGAAGTCCGAGGCGACCCAGGGCAGGTCTGCGCCGTAACCCTTCCAGGTGGCCACGGTCAGCGTGTTGCTGCCACTGGAGGCCGCGTTGGGCGAGAGTGAGCATGCACTCAGGGTGACTCCGACAGCGACCGCCATGCCGATGGCGACGGTCAGTCGTCGAGCGGTGGAGCGGTGCCGTTGAGCTTGGGTGTTGTGTGCGTGGTTCACGTTATGTTCTCCTTCTTATAAGCGGTGCATTTGTCGGATTTGATGGATTGTTTTTTGAGAATCCCGCTCGTCGCGCCGTCGAGAAACTTGCGCCTCTTGACCAGCTGACCGACCGGGTCGAGCATGGTGTTCCATACTCGACGCGGCTGCTCGATCCCGAGCGCCTCCAGCTCTTGCGGCGAGGAAATCTGCCAACGGGCGGGCGGGAAAAAGGTGATGAGGTCGAATTCGTCTGGTCGGTTTGTCTTGGCCGTCGTGGCGGTCACGCTCGACGTCTTTCGTGCGCGCTTGACTTTCCTGGAGCGGGTTCGCCTTCGGTCGACGAAGGAACTGCTGTGGGACCGTTCGTTACCGTTGTCGAGACCATCGCCGCGGGGACTTTTGTCCCTTCGCCATGCCGGAAAAGCGGTCTCTCGGTATCGAAAGGAACGTCCTCCCTGGAGGCCGCCACGGCCGCCATGCTGCGAGGAAGATCGAAGGGTAGCGTGCCGTTGAACCCGGTTAGGCCCACGAGCGAGTCCAACAGGATCTGATCGCTCGCCCCGAAATGTGCGAGGAGGGATGCCACATGGGGAAGCAAAGGGGTGAGCACAGCCGGACGCTCCAGATAGACGAAAATCACGACCGGTGCGTGTGATGCGAGGTCGGCGATGTGGCCGATTACTGCCGCCGAGAATTCGAGGCTACCGCCGCGGAAGTGGTCGCCGAGGGGACTGTCTGGGTCCGGCTCCCACGGGGAGTCGAGTTGTAAGACGATGACCTCGGCTTCGGCGGGCAGATTAACCGGCACGAATCCGTGCCGTGTCGAGGCGCGGAGGTCAATGCCCTCCGCGTACACACGCGTGCCAGCGCGAACGGGCAGTACCTCCGACCGCGCTTCCGTGAGGAGAACAATCGCGTCCGCCTGCGCGCGGCGCCCCTTGGCCGCCAGAACCGGATCGGATCCCACTTCGCGAGCCGTCTCGAGGTCGACGAATCGGTTATCAAACAGTCCGAGCCGGAATTTTTCCATCAGGAGACGACGCACGGAGACGTCCAGTCGGTCCTCGCTCACCAGCCCGTCGTGGACGAGCCTGATCAATACCTCCGGGATGTCGTCGCCACCGAACTGGTCGATGCCGTTGAGAAATGCGATTCTCATTCGTTCGTCAACATCAACGTCATCGAGGCCATAGCTATTGGGGCCGAATTGTTTGCCGTCGATAATGGACGACCCCACCACGTTCCAGTCGGTCATGGCGATACCGTCGTACTCAAGACGACCGCGCAATAAGTCGCGCACGACGGGAGCGTTGAAGGCGAAGCCCACCTCGTCCCACGTCGTCCCCACCGGCCGCCCATAGTAGGCCATTATCTGCGTCACACCATCTCGGATCGCATCCTCAAACGGTCTCAGATGAAGGTCTTGTTGGCCGCCAGGGTAAATCTGGTCAGGGAAGCGCTTGTCGAGCGCATCGTTTCCGTCTTTTTGTGGGCCGCCCCCCGGGAAGTGCTTGATGACCGCGGAAACACTTTGCCTGTCGATTTTGGGCCCACCGCGCAACCCGGAAATGAAGCTGCGAGCAAGCACCGAGGCCCTAACGGGCTCTTCGCCAAAGGTGCCGAACCCACGAGGCCACCGCGGTTCTGTGAATAAGTCGGCCTGAGGACCCAGATAAACACGGATTCCCATTGCGAGGAACTCGCGACGTGCGGTGTCTCCAAATTCGCGCGCTCGGTCTGGGTCGCCAATGGCTGCCATACCGATGGCTTCAGGCCATTTTGAGAGGGCGGCAACACTCTGCCCGGTAAACGGTGTGCTCCGGTACCCGTTACGAGGATCGGATGAAAGGGTGACGGGGATTCCCAGACGAGTGCTTCCGGCAATTTCCTGAAGCCCATTGGCCCACGCAGCAATGTCCTGGGGGGAAGCCCCATTCAGGACGTTGAAGTGAGAGATCTGCTTGTCCTGAATGTGGCTTCGGGAAATGGACACGGCCTGCTCTTCCGTCAGACCGCCGACTTCCGGTAGCTCGGTCGGCGGATGAAAGGCCAATCCCGCCTTCTCGCCGAGCGTCATGCGCGGGATGAGATCTGCCACGCGGCGTTCCGGCGCAAGTTCTGAGTTCAAGTAGTCAGGTGTACTCACGGGTCAGTTGCTTCCTTTGCCGGCGTGGGCGGGCGGGACCAACGTGAGGAGGTACGCGTTCCAACGAAAAGACCGCGCGCAGCGCTGCGGCCACACCGCGGCCAGCCCTCGACGTGTGACGTGGCAAGCTGCGATTTTGGTAGACAAGGGCTTCCTCATTCAAAAATGAATACGTCACCGGTAACGATTCCGGTCGTGGTATCGTCAAGCTAGCGGCAATCGCCATAAGGTGTCAATAGGGACGCGAATCAAAGATGGCAAGTCGAATAACGATCGCGGATGTTTCTCGCGAAGCAGGCGTCGGCGTGGCCACTGTGTCCCGCGCGCTCTCCCCGCGCGATCATCCTGATGTGAGTGCCAGCACCAAAGAACACGTGCGCAGCGTCGCAGACAAACTCGGGTACCGTCCGTCGTATGCCGCACGCGCACTGCGCAGCCGCGACTATCACGCGATCAGCATCTTCGTCCCCGATCGGATGTGGGCTTGGTGGGAGCCAGCGGTGCGCGAGGCGTATATCGCTGCCGATGGTCTGGGATATCGCACTCTGGTGCAGCCGTTCATCCCCTCGCACTCCCTGGACCTTGGTCCGCGAAAGGGTTTGCCTGCCGATAGCAAGGCAGCAAAAGCTGCGTCGGCGGTTGCCAGCTTGGTTGAGATACCGACGGATGGCGTCCTGATCTTCGGATCGGCTGACGATGCCTCGGTCCGTGACGCAGCGACTCGGCTCCGGTTGCCGATTGTGACGGTGGATGACGTGGCAGACCCGGTGCTCGTGCCGACGGTCGCCACCGACAATCGCGCCGGGGTGCGGTTTGCGGTGGAGCACCTGATCTCGCGGGGCCGGAAGCGCATTGCTTATGTTGGAAGCACCTGGGACACCCTCTATACCCGTGAGCGCCGAGCGGGCTACGAGAGCGCTCTTGCGGATGCGGGAATTCGTTTTGATCCCCGTCTGGTTATTTCCTGCTCCAACGTCGGTGACGAGTCCCTTCGCACCTATCCGGAATTCGATCGATTCATTGCATCGCGGCCGGAGATCGACGCAATCGTATGCGAGGCGGATGAGCTGGCTCCTCCAGTCCTTAGATCGCTCAGAGCCAACGGTCTTCGAGTTCCAGATGACGTGTCAATCGTCGGGTTCGACGACGAGCGAGCCGCGCTGCTTGTTGATCCGCCTCTCACAACCATTCGCCAGCCCTACGAGGAGCTTGCCCGGTGTTCCTTGCAGCTGCTCGTGCGGGCCATGGGTGGGGAACAACTCGAAGTCACGCGGCAATTGATAGTTCCTCAGCTAGTAGTTCGATCCTCGACGTAACAGGCTTCCTTTCACCTGATCCCGCGGACGGGAGCACTGTTCGCGCGAGGTTTCAGGCAGGCTCCTTCTTCCTCGTTTGACGCGCGGGTCAGGGTCGCTGGCTGAGCGCTTCCCACCGCTGTGCAAGTCGGCCTAAGAGCGCCATGGCATCCGCTTGTTCCACTGGGGACATGCCCCCAAGTAGCTGAGTTCTGATCGAACTGACTGCGACCATCGCGTTTTTCAGGACGGCGTGCCCGGTGCAGGTCACCCGCACTAACTTCCGGCGACCGTCATCAGGGCTGGGAGCTCTAGAAATGTATCCGCGCCCCTCCAGACGTTTCACGAGATCGGCCATCGTGGAGCGATCAAGCGCTATGGCCGCAGCCAGGGTCCGCTGATCCGTATCGGGCCGGCGCGCGGCCTCCGTGAGAAGCGCGAACTGCGGTCCCGTGAGTTGGCCATCAAATCGATCCTGCCAAATCGCCGCATAGGCACTATGCAGCCGACGGATCAGGAATCCTGGTGACGCCTCCAAATGGGGTGCTTGAACAGGGGTTGTTTCAGGCCTGTCGCCTGGTTCCATGGTGTCTCCGCCTACGCGATATTGGAATTTCATGCCGGAAGTGTTCAAAACTTGTTGCTATACAAATGACTAAGCGGATATGATCCGAGCACTGAGCATTAACAGTATGGGCCGCCCGAGGGCAGCACAAGGAAGCCAGGGGGTGAACCTAATGAAAACTACAGCCCGGGCCGCACCCGCCGTCTCGCTGCGCGTACTTCTCAACCATGGCGCCGAGACGATGGTGACGTTCTGATGCGTGTAAGGCACAGTAACGACAGTCCCGAGAGGTCAATTCAATGAAGCCTGCCCCATTTACCTACCACCGGGCGCACACTGTGGCCGAAGGCGTGTCCCTACTAAATGAGCTTGGCGAGAACGCCAAAGTGCTTGCTGGCGGCCAAAGCCTCATCCCGATGATGAACTTTCGGCTTGCGCGTCCCGAGCATCTCGTCGACATAACCCACATCCCCATGCTGAGTGAAATCGAGTACAGCGGCGAGGACATGAGGATCGGCTCGCTTGTCACGCACCGGGCAATCGAGACATTCGACGCAAAAATGCCAGGGTCTAACATTGCCCTCCTGAGAGCAGCCATGAAATTCGTCGGTCACTATCCGATCCGCACGCGCGGAACGATTGGCGGGAGCATCGCTCACGCAGATGCGACCGCCGAATGGTGCATCCTGGCCATCCTTCTCGAGGCAGAGATCTCGGTCGTCGGCACGAGGGGTCGTCGGATCATTCCCGCGGCCGATATGTTCTACGGTCTCTACACAACCGCGCTTGCTCCCGATGAAATCATCACGCACGTTTCATTCCCACGACACCCGGGAGCGGGCGTTATTGTCGAGCACGCTGAAAGACAGGGAGATTTTGCTTTGGCTGCAGTGGCCGCCGTCGTCGAATACCACGACGGGATTGTGACCTCCGGCCGAGTTGTCGTGGCGGGCGGAGGTCCCGTCGCCCGCCGAATTTTCGAGGCGGAAGCGCTCCTGAACCAGGGCGAAATCGCGAGCGAGTCACTCGTAAATGAGGTCGCAGCAATCTGCGCAAGCGTCGTAGAACCGACCGGGGACAGCAACGGTTCGGAGGCCTATCGCCGCACGATCATTCAACAGCTCGTCATAAAAGCAATGAAGGAGGTCACCGCGCATGAGTACCAGCGATGAGCATCGCCAAGTAGACAGCACGAAGTACGTCGGAGCGTCCGTACGCCGAAAAGAGGACAGCCGCTTCGTTCGGGGCACCGGCCGCTTCGTCGACGACATCAATCTCACCGGATCACTTCACGCGCAGTTCGTCCGCAGCAACATCGCCGCCGGAAGGATTCTCACTGTCGATTTGGATGCTGTGAGAGCGACCCGCGGAATCATCGCCGCCTTCACCGCTGAGGACCTCCAACTCGAAGACATCGTCGCTCGTCTCGACCGGCCGGTTGAGGAGTATGCCACCACTCGGATGCCGGTGCTGGCGCGATCGCAGGTGCGCTTCATGGGCGAGCCAATAGCAATCGTCGTCGGTGTGAATCCCTACGTCGTAGAGGACGCGATCGAGATGGCACGCGTGAGCTACGAGTCCACCACCCCAGTCATCGGAGATCAGCAGGCCATGGAGCCGGGCTCCCCGCTCGTTCACGAAGAAGCCCCTGGCAATATCTTCCTCGACGTGTCGATGTTCTCAACGCCTGGCATAGATAAAGTCTTTGCAGGGGCGGCACACATCATTACCGTGCGGTCGAAGACCGGGCGCCAGAACGCGTTGCCGCTCGAGACCCGCGGGGTGATCGCGAACTGGGACGACCGCGATCATCAGGTGACCGTGCACACCTGCACCCAAGTCCCACATCAAGTCCGCACAGTCATGGCCGCATGCCTCGGTCTTCCAGAACAAGACGTCCGCGTTGTGGTGCCCGACATGGGCGGCGGGTTCGGGCTCAAATGCGTTGTTGGCCGTGAGGAAATCGCGGTGGCCGCCGCGAGCCTCCGGCTCCGTAAGCCTGTCAAATGGATTGAAGATCGCAAAGACGCCCTGTCGGCGTCGTTCCTTTCTCGCGAACAGCGCTATGACGTTCGTGCAGCGTTCGATTCGAAAGGTCGCATGATCGGTCTCGACGCCGACATTATCTGCGACATGGGCGCCTACTCCTGCTATCCGTTTACCGCGGGCATCGAGCCGTTGATGGCGTCGGCCGAGCTGCCCAGCGTCTACCGGGTGCCGGCATACCGGGTGCGAGGGCGTGCAGTGGCAACAAACAAAGCGCCGACTGCGCCCTATCGGGGAGTGAGCCGGCCGCAGTACGTAATGGTGATGGAGCGGCTCTTCGAGAAGGCCGCGCGCGTGCTGGGAGTGGACGCCTTGGAGCTGCGTCGCGCCAACCTTATCGTCGAGTTCCCTTACCTGGGTGTGAATGGCATCACGTACGACCCAGGCTCGTACCGCGCGTCCCTCGATCTCTGTGAACAGACCGTGATCGATGAAGGCTGGCGTCAGCTCAAAGATGAAGCAGCCTCCGAAGGGCGCATGCTCGGAATTGGTTACGCGTGCTTCAGCGAGCGAACCGGGTACGGGTCTGATGCGTTCTCGAAGCGCAAAATGGCCGTCGTGCCGGGATTCGATCTCTCGGAGGCCCGTATGGATCCGACTGGCCGGGTGACCGTGACGAGCGGAACTATCAATCACGGGCAGAGCCAGGAGACGACTCTCGCGCAGATTGTCGCCGACAAGCTCGGCATTCCTATCGAGCATGTCAGGATCGAGCAAGGAGATACCAATCGGATCGCCTACGGTTGGGGCAGCTTCGCGAGCCGCTCGGCTGTGATTGGAGGCGCCGCGGTCGGCGCCTCCGCCGGGAAATTGCTTGACAGGCTTCTGACGCTCGCCGCCGCGCTCCTCCATGTTGACCGTGCTCGGCTATCTCACGCGCAAGGGCGGATCTGGAGCGTCGATGATCCCGAGATATCGATTACGTTCGCCCAGATCGCCGAGGTTGCCTACTTGCAGTCCCACCGACTTCCAGACATTACCGATCCGGGCCTCACTGTAAGCGCTGCCTTCGATGTGATGGGCGACGGAACCTTCTCGAACGCGACCCACGCTGCTCTGGTGGAGGTCGAAGCTAGCGGTAAAGTTCGAGTCCTTCGCTATATATGCGTCGAGGACTGCGGAGTGGCCATCAATCCCCTTGTGGTCGAGGGCCAGTGCCGCGGAGGGATCGCCCAGGGAATCGCGGGCGCGCTGTTCGAGGAAGTCACCTATGACGAGCTCGGACAGCCCTCGGCGTCGAGTTTCATTGACTACAAGGTACCTACAGCGATGGAGATACCAGACGTTTTGATCAAACACCTCGAAACTCCGTGTCTGTTCAATGAGACGGGTGCGAAGGGAGCTGGCGAAGGGGGCACGATAGGCGCGCCAGCAACGGTGCTGAATGCGGTGAACGATGCCCTCTCAGCAACGGGGGTGCAGCTGGAGGACACTCCTATTAGGCCCGAAGTGGTTTTTGCCGCACTCATGAGCCGAAGTGGGGTGCCGGCATGAGTGCGATCCAGCTCGTGTCGCTGAGCGTCAACGGCGAGGACCACGAACTCGCCATCGACCCTCGCAGAACGCTCGTCGATGTTCTCCGCCACGACCTCGGTCTCACTGGCACCCACGTGGGCTGCGAACACGGGGTGTGCGGAGCCTGCACGGTTCTGCTTGACGGCGAGCCCGTTCGCGCCTGCCTGATATTCGCACCTCAGGTCGAAGGCAGGGACGTTCGCACGATCGAGTCGCTCTCAACCGCGGAGCCTTCCGATCTTCAGGAAGCATTCATGGCACGTCACTCGCTGCAGTGCGGCTTCTGCACCCCAGGGTTCCTGATGCTGGCCGAGGGCTATCTTGCCACCGAGCCCACACCCGACCGCGAGGACGTGCGTGAGATCGTGTCATCGAACATGTGCCGCTGCACCGGATACCAGACGATCGTCGACGCGGTGCACAGTTGCGCGACAGCAAGAGCAAACCGATCGTCCGAACTCATCCGCACTCGCCCAAGAGTACAAACCCCCAACCCCGCAGGAGACCCCACATGATTCTGGACAATCAGGTCGAAATCAATGCCACCCCAAGAGCGGTCTTCGATGCGATCCGCGATCCGGCACGGATCATTTCCTGCCTGCCCGGCGCCCAGCTCGATAGTAGCGATGGTGCAACGCACCAGGGTCGCATTAAAGTCAAAGTAGGTCCGATCACCGCACAGTACTCCGGAGTCGTCGAATTCACCGAGATTGACGACGCGCAGCTGACGATGCGTCTCACCGGCCGAGGCGACGATGTGCACGGCAGCGGCGACGCTGAAGCGGCCGTGGAGATCCGCGTCATCGACGCGGCCGGTGGCGCGCTGCTTCTGATCCACTCCGACGTAGTTATAAGAGGAAAGATCGCTCAGTTCGGCAAGTCGGCGATCAACGCTGTCGCCAACGTCATCTTGAACCAGTTCGCAATGAACCTGAGCAAGCAACTCGCGGGCTCCACGGACGGAACAGAGTCGACCGCGGCTTCCGGCTTGCCTGCTCGCCTGACGGGCAACGGCGCGACCCTGGCGCCGCCCGCATTCTCAGGCGTCGCGGCCGAGAACCAGGGCCTCGACGTCGTATCGGTCTTCGTGCTTCCTCTGGTCAGGCGTTACGCCGGTCCACTGATCTGCGCGGTCGTGGGAGGACTCATCGGATTTTGGATCAGCAGAAGGCCCGCCACGCCCAACTTCCGGCACCTTCTCGAGTACAACCCACGAGTCACCGACTACGCGCGTCTGGACTTTGCACGTTCTGACGATGCCCGAGCTCCCGACTACGGCCTCAATCGCCCGCTGCCATCTTCTTCAGCAGTGTCACCAGCGTCTCGGCTTCGACGCGGCTAAGCATGGCAAGCGTCACCGTACTGATCTCCTTGGCCGGGGGGACATTGCGCTCGTACACCGCGTGACCAGAGTCGGTGAGTTTCACCAGCAGTCTCCGATTGTCGGTGTTCGACTTCACGGTTTCAACTAGACCCCGCTTACGAAGACGCGAAACGATACCCAAAACCGTTGAGCCGTCGGTCGAGATTCGACGACCCAGTTCGTTCTGACTGAGCGGCCCGATCTCAGCCAGCCTGGCGAGCAAGGAGAACTGCATCGACGACAGGTCGTCGCCTATCAGCCTCGTGAAGACGGCAGTGTGCCCTTGGTTTACGACTCGCAGAAGAAACCCAATCTGCTCGTCGATGCGGTATTGGTGCTCATCGCCCGGAGCGTTACTGGTGGCGATATCTAGCGTCTGCCGGCTGACTGGTCGGCGTTGATCATCCATCGGCTTCCTCCTCTGTGCCGCCTGCAGGGCGGGGAATTCGCAGGTAACACGATTGTAACAATTAGTTGTGTACAAGTGATATTCATTGGTGTAGAAATGAAATCTCTTGGCTAAACCAGCCGCCCACAATCCCTTTGGAGGGACGCATGAACGTCAATGCCCTGAACGAGATCTGCCGTAAGCAACTCACCCTAAGCAAGGTTCACGAAGGTGAGACCGTCGCCGTCTTGTCCCAGGGGATCGAGCGACTGGACTATGCCGATTCCTTCCTCTGGGCAGCACAGCAGCTCGGCGCCGAAACGTATCACATGCGTTTGCCCGAGCCCACATCGACGTCGGGAGCTTGGGCAGTCGGCGACTCCGGCCTCGCGACCAACGATCGCGCCGTTCAGGCGCTCAAAGACGCCGACATGGTTATCGACCTCAAGTTCCTCCTCTTCAGCGAAGAACAGTTCGCCATCCAGGCGGCTGGAACACGCATCCTCACCGCGGTGGAGCCAGCCCCCCTGCTCGCCCGCCTCATGCCGACTGAGGCCATCCGCGAGCGGGTGGAATACGGCGAGGCCCTGCTCTCTCGTGCACGGGTCATGCGCATCACAAGTCCTCACGGTACCGACGTCACATACAAGCTTGGCGTCTATCCGACCCTGAGTGAATACGGCTACACCGACACTCCTGGCCGCTGGGACCACTGGCCGGCCGCTTTCGTGTTCACAGGCGGCGCTGACGACGGCGTCGACGGCAAGATCGTGCTGGAGCCCGGCGACGTTCTTCTTCCGTTCAACACGTACGTTCAGACACGGGTCGAAATCATCATCGAGAAAGGCTTCATCCAAAGCATTCGGGGGGGTCTGGACGCCGCTCTGCTCAATTCCTACATCGAATCATTCGATGACCCGCGCGGCTACGGCATGTCGCACGTCGGCTGGGGGTTGGACGAACGGGCCAAATGGCACGGTCTGACGCAGTTCGGCGGCGGCATGGGCATGGAGCTTCGTTCGTTCTACGGAAACGTGATGTTCTCGATCGGACCCAATAACGAGCTCGGTGGCCCGAACGACACGCCATGCCACTTCGACATCCCGATGCGAAACTGCAGCCTCTTCCTCGACGACGAGCCCGTCGTTATCGGCGGCGACATCGTGGTTCCGGAGATGCGCCCAGCCAGCGGGAAGTTCATCCATGCTTGACCATCACATCGGGATGCTCGTTCCGAGCTCCAACCGCACCATGGAAACCGAGCTCCCCGAGATCATGCGCGCGCGATGCGCGACTTACCCGCAGGACAGGTTTGTCTTCCACACCTCACGGATGCGGATGAAGCACGTCACACCCGACGAACTGCGCGCAATGAACGCGCAGACCGGACGGGCGACCCGCGAACTAGCCGATGTGCGCCCAGACGTGGTCGCGACGGCCTGCCTCGTTGCCATCATGGCTCAGGGGCCGAAGCACCACCTTGTGGCCGAAAACGAGATCCGCGAGATCCTGGCCGAAGAGGACCTGCGCCTTCCGGTCGTCTCTAGCGCGGGTGCGCTGGTCGCCGGAATAAAGGCGCTCGGCGCTCGACGGGTGGCCATAATGACCCCTTACCTGAAACCGCTCACGAAACTGGTCGCCGACTACCTCGAGGACTGTGGGATTGAGGTAGTCGACACACTCAGCTTCGAGGTGGCTGACAACCTCGATGTCGCCGCCCTCGATCCAGAGCGTCTCGTCGATGCATGGAGGACGCTCGACACCTCGCGAGCGGATGCAATTGTCGTGTCCGCGTGCGTTCAAATGCCCTCGCTGAGTGCCATATCACGCATCGAAGCCGAATCTGGGCTGCCAGTCCTGTCCGCCGCTACGGCCACCGCCTTCGAGATTCTCACTTCGCTGGGGCTTGACCCGATCGCGCCGGATGCCGGCTACCTGCTCAGCGCCGACTTCGCCGCCAGCAGGAAGTCGCGCGCTGCATCAGCAAGCTCCGTGGCGTGCTAACCGCATGTCAAACAACAACAAGAGGAATCAAGCAATGAGAATTGTTATCGTGGGCGCGGGGCTGGGAGGCCTGGTCGCTGCGCTATCTTTGCGCAAGCGCGGGTTCAGTGTCCAGGTGCTCGAGCAGTCGAGTACCCTCGGTGAGATTGGTGCAGGCATCCAGACCGCGCCGAACGCCAGCAAGATCCTCTTCCAGCTCGGGCTGCGCGATCACTTGGAGAGCATCCACACCGAACCGCAGGATCAGGTGCGCCGACGGTGGCGAGACGGAAGCATTGTCGCGTCAACGCCCTTGGGAAAAGAGCTGCAGCATCGCTTCGGGGCTCCGTACTGGCACTATCCCCGTGCCGATCTGCACAAGCTGCTGGTCGAGCAATGCGTCGACCCGAACGGGCCAGGGGAACCGGTCGAAATCTTCACATCCACCCGGGTAGTCGCCGTGCACGATGACGATCCCGCTCAGCCGGCTGTGAGTAGTCTCGACGGCCGCCGCTTTAGCGGCGACCTGGTCATCGGGGCTGACGGCATCAAGTCGAAGGTGCGGGACCTGATTGGCGCGCCAGACACCCTTCGCTTCTCCGGGGAGATGGCCTACAGAGTGCTGATCCCAGGTGAGCTCATCCGAGCCGATCCGGCGACCAGATTCCTCGTTGACCGGTTCCATAGCACCATCTGGTATGGCCCAGACCGCCACCTGGTCCACTACATGATCAGCGGCGGTGACATCCTCAACCTCGTCGCGATCGTGCCTGCAACGGCAGGCATCGACGCGGACTGGGTCCGTAAAGTGCCGCGCAGCGAGTTGGTCGCGGCCTTCGCGGAGTGGGACGATCGCGTCGGATCAATTCTGGCCAAAGCACCAGAGTCGGTTCAGGTGTTCGCCATGTACCACCGTGCTCCCGACCCGCGTTGGGTCTACGGCCGGGTCGCCCTCCTGGGAGATGCGTGCCATGCGATGCTTCCTTACCAGGCCCAGGGGGCGTCGCAGGCAATGGAAGACGCCGCGGTTCTGGCAGAGGAATTGGGCCGGGTAGCCCTGGACGATATCGACGGTGCACTCGCACGGTACGTGTCGCGCAGATCCACCCGGGCGGCGATGGTCCAGGATGCCTCGCTTGCGAACAAAGACTTCTATCATCTGCCCGACGGCCCGCAACAGCAGCAGCGCGATCGGGCCCTCGGGGACTTCACGGGCGAATCGCTAGTGTCGTATGACTGGCTTTGGAGCGGCGGAGCGCTGGACTCCCAGACAGACATGATGCCGGCCCGATACTCGTTCCACTCAGGAGGCAAGTCATGACCTATCTGTACGGCTCCGAAACTGAAGATCATTACTCGAGAGCCGGGTTCGGCTCTAGAGCCCGCAGGGGCGACCATCCAGCACTGCTCGTGGTCGACCTGACCAATGGCTTCACCGACTCGTCGTATGCTTCGAGCGCCGATCTCGACGCTGTCGTCCGTGAAACAACCAGGCTCTGCGATGCGGCTCACTTCATCTCGGCTCCCGTCGTCTTTACCTCTATCGCTTACACGGCAGAGGAGCTGACGGACGAGCACATCGTTTGGCTGGACAAGGTGCCCGGGATGCGCGTCATGCTTGAGGGCACCCCGGCGGTCAAGATCGACCAGCGACTTCCCATGGGGACCGACGATTCGATCGTATTCAAGAAGGGTGCCTCAGCATTCTTCGGCACCCGGCTCGCCGAGACGCTTCGCGAACAGGGCGTTAATACCATCGTCATCTGCGGCGCGACTACAAGTGGGTGCATTCGCGCCTCCGCGGTCGACGCGGTGCAGGCCGGGTTCTCTGTCCTTGTTCCTCGGGAATGCGTCGGAGACCGTGCGGCCGGACCGCACGAGGCCAATTTATTCGACATCGATGCCAAATACGGCGACGTTATCGGTGTCCAAGACGTGTTGGATTACTTCGCGGACCTCCAGGATGCCTGAGCGATTCCTCTCCCAAGCCGCCCTCGCCGAACTGGCTGGAATCCCCGCAGTCAGCCGCTGGGTCACGAACCGTGGGCAGCGGATACACGTGCTCGATTACGGCGGTGACTTACCGCCAGCGGTCTTCGTAGCGGGCATTACCAGCCCTGCGGTCACCCTCGATTTCGTCGTACGGAGAGTGCGCGACCAGGTACGCCCGATCGTTGTGGATTTACGCGGCCGCGGACTCTCAGATGATGGAGTCTTGCACTCGCTTGAGAGCCACGCGGACGACCTGAACGCCGTCATCGGTGGATTGAAACTGGATCGGCCGCTGATGGTTGGGCACTCTATGGGTGCAGGGATCGTGGCGTTTCTTGCCGCGGCATCAGCGGATGCCGCCCGCGGCAGCATCTTAGTTGACCCGCCGCTCAGCGGGCCACGAAGTGGGCCCTACCCGACGCCGTTGGCGGTGTTTGAGACCCAGCTCGACGAGGCCTACGCGGGTACGACTGCGCAACGCGTCGCCGAGCACTGGCCGCGGTGGCCCGTCGCCGAGCAGCGGCTCAGGGCGCTGTGGCTGTCGAGTTGTGGTCGAGAGGCCGTCGCTGCCACTCATCGAAGCTTCGAATCGGTCGAATTCGCGCCGATTTGGCAGTCCCTTGACGCCCGCACCTCCCTGATTTACGGCGAAGAAAGCGCGGTGGTCAGCGGCGAAGCAGTCGGTCGCCTCGCGCTGCAGAATCCCTCGCCAGCCATCGTGAAAGTCGCTGGCAGCGGGCACATGGTGTTCTGGGATTCCCCTGAAGGCGGCCTCGCCGCGCTGCGAGACGAGACGGCCCGTCTGCTCAGTGCTGAAACGTCCACGATGCCGAAGGGAACGATTTGAAGACACCATTGTCCAGCCGGCGAGGACTCACCGCGAATGCTTGAACTCGCACAGGCGCTGCTTGACGAGCTTTCGACGGGGCTGCCACTTGCCGTCGCCGTTGTCGTGCGCGTTGACGGAAGCGCCCCACGGGCCATCGGCACAGCGATGGCAGTGACCCCGGACGGCCGGGCCATCGGCAGCATCTCCGGTGGCTGCGTAGAGGGCGCGACCTTTCAGGTATGTCAGGAGGTCCTCGTCACCGGCGTCCCGCAACTCGTCGAATACGGCTTTTCTGACACCGATGCGTTCGCAGCCGGTCTTACGTGCGGCGGGCGTATCGAGGTGCACGTCCGGGTGGTGACGCCCGGGCTACCCGCTGACAAGCCGCTGATCGCCCAGCTACGTCGCGCGGCTGCGGGCCAACCGGCGGGCATCGGCGTCGTGATGGTAGGTAGCCAAGCTGCGCTAGTCGCTGCCGACGATTTGGTGGATCTTCGCGTCGACCTCATTGGCTTGGGATTGAACCTGAACGATCTCCGCAGATTGCGCCTTGACCTGGAGAGCAGTGTGGGTGCGGGTTTGACTCGAGTGACCGGCATCCTGTGCGATGGGGAAGCAATTGAACTCGTGTCGGTGGTATTCGCGGGACCGCCCCGAATGATTCTCTTCGGCGCGGTTGATTTCAGCGCCGCTCTTGCGAGGGTGGCGCAGTTCATGGGCTATTCGGTGACGGTGTGTGATGCCCGCCCGGTCTTCGCTACCCAGGAGCGTTTCCCCGGCGTCGAGGTGGTCAACCGCTGGCCGACGGATTACCTCAGGGAAACAGCCGTCGACGCCCGCACCGTGGTGTGCGTGCTCACCCACGATGACCGATTCGATGTGCCGCTCATCCGCGATGCCCTCCAATTACCAGTGGCTTATGTCGGAGCGATGGGCTCCCGCCAGACTGACGAGCGACGGAAGACGGCTCTGCGCCTATTGGGGGTCGACGAGCTGGCTCTCGCTGGATTGCATTCACCCCTCGGGCTCGATATCGGTGCTTCAACACCTCAAGACACTGCAATCTCGATCCTCGCGGAAGTGATCCGAACGCGCACTGGGGCGAGTGGCTCTTCATTGATGTCTAGGACAGGCTCAATACATTCGTCCTGAGCCTCGAGGAGTCACCCACCGACTACGTGACACACACGGAGACGTGCAAATAGGGGCGGCTCGGCTTCGAACTCACGACCCTCACGGCTACGCTCGGGCCGGCCCCATCGAAACTCCGGCAATACGTCGGCCTCGGCGGCGACTGGCGCGGCAGTGCGACGTCGACAGTACTGGCGCCGAACGATGAACGCTAGCCGTCGATGGGCATTACTGGTTCGGGCGGGTGACTTTCCTAATGAAGAGGATCTGCTTGGACTCGGGGAGTCAGGTGTGGCGGGCATCGATGGCCAGCCGGGCAAGGTTGAGCGGGAACCGGTAGTCCTGCGGCGCCAGTTGGCGGCCCGCTTCAAAG
>DAINCT010000023.1:0-15746 GCA_036732245.1 Chloroflexota bacterium
CTATTGGACGGTATAGGCCTTCTCTATCCGGATCTGGCTCGCTGTACACGAGGACGCAGCTGACGTTTTGCCCGTCACGCTCGAAGTCAAAGGTAAGTGCCCGAAGATACTGAAGCACGCCCAGTTCGTCTGAACGGGGCGACTTGGGCTCTCGGACCGCTAGGTCAACTGTGAAAATTGCACCTTCCCGTGTCTGCTGGGCTGATCAGCCAGTCGATGGCAAGAAGCAGACCACGATTGTGTGTGCGTCTTCAATGTATCATGCGCCCGCGACCGTGCCGCCACCCGACCAACCCGTCATTTGTCGAGAAAACTCTTCGCCAGTACAATAGACAGGTTTCGATGTGCTGGACACATCTCCTTTCGTCGCGCCGTGATAATGGCCACTTGCCGTTTGAGCGGCTCATTTTGTGCTAGGCAGGTGCCATGGAGAAGGAAATCGGCTTGCCCGTGGCCGCGAAGCCGGGAGCCGCGCGAGACACGGCAACTACACGTGTCATCGACCCAGAGGGTCAGGAAATCGTGATCTCGGTCGTCATGCCGTGCCTCGATGAGGAAAAGACGATCGGAGCCTGTGTTTCCAAGGCGCTGGAGGGCATCCGGCGCACCGGTCTCCCGGGCGAGGTCATCGTTTCCGACAATGGTTCGACCGATCGTTCCGTTGAGATCGCCACCGAGCTCGGCGCCCGAGTCGTCCACCAACCCAATCGCGGCTATGGGAATGCGTACCGCAAAGGCTTCGACGAATCCCGCGGCAAATACATCGTCATGGGCGATTCGGATGACACCTACGATTTCACTGAAATCGGCCAATTGGTCGAAAAGCTACGTGAGGGCAACGAATACGTGCTTGGCTCTCGCTTTGCCGGGAAGATCTTGCCTGGCGCCATGCCGTGGCTGCACCAGTACATTGGTAACCCGGTCCTGACCGGTCTGCTCAACTTCATGTTCGGATTGAAAAGTTCCGATGCCCATTCGGGATTGCGCGCTTTTACGCGTGACGCGTACAAACGCATGCGTCTACAGACCACCGGAATGGAATTCGCCAGCGAGATGGTGATCAATGCCGCGCGAGCCAAGCTCAAAGTGGCCGAGGTCCCGATTACGTATTACCCCCGCGAAGGAGAGTCAAAACTACGCTCCTTCCGGGACGGTTGGCGCCACCTACGCTTCATGTTCCTGTACAGCCCGGATCATTTGTTTCTGGTGCCGGGCTCGATTCTCTTCGTTATCGGTCTGATCGGCATGGTATGGCTCTCGACCGGGGCAAAAGTCGTGAGCGGACACTTCGTGGACTACCACTTCATGTTCATTTTCAGCCTGCTGACGATCGTGGGCTTCCAGGTGCTGCTGACCGGCTTCTACGCCAAAGCGTATGCCTTTACGCACCGCTTTGCCCCCGACGATCGCATGATTCAGCTGTTTTATCGCTATTTCTCGCTCGAGGAATGGCTTATTGCCGGTTTCCTGATTTTCCTCGTGGGGTTCGGCATTGATGCCGCCATCTTCTATACCTGGATCCAACACCACTTCAAGGACCTGTTCGCGGTGCGCGAAGCGCTGTTGGCCTTGACCTTGATGGTCGTCGGACTTCAGTTGGTATTCTCGTCATTCCTTCTTAGCATCCTGAACATCAACAGCAAGGTGTCCGATTCCCCGCAGGGGGTATCGCAATAACCGCAGGGGAAGAGGAGACTAGAGTGGCAGAGGCAACTGTCGGCGTCGCGGCGTCCGCTCCGATCGAACTGCAAATTCAGAGCCGCCTGGCGAGTGCCGACAACTACAACCGTTGGATTTTTTCGCAGGTCGCGCCCTATCTCGGCCAGCGCATCCTGGACGTTGGATGTGCCATCGGCAACATTACGCAGTTCTATGCTGATCGAGAACAGGTGATCGGGGTCGACGTCGTGCCTGAGGAATTGGCGGTTGCCCGCGAACGTTTCGCGGGAAAGAACTTCGAGGCCTATCACCTGGATGTTGCCTCTCCCGAGTTGCTGTCCTTCCGCGATCGAAATCTTGACACAGCGGTCTGCCTCAACGTGCTCGAACACGTGGAAGACGACGTTCATGCGCTCAGAAATATGCGCGACACGCTGGTGCCCGGCGGTACGATCTGCCTCCTGGTCCCGTGTAACAAATGGCTTTTCGGACCCATGGACGCCATCGATCACCACTTCCGTCGCTATCACAGGGACGAAATGAACGCCAAGCTTCAGGCAGCCGAACTGACCCTGGTTCATCAGAACTATTTCAATATGCTGGGAATTGCAGCTTGGTTTCTACAGAACCGTGTGCTGCGTCGCTCCATGGCCGCGCCCTCACAATACAGCCTGTATGACGCCCTGGTGCCGGCGCTCCGCCTGATTGAACGAGCGGTGCCCGCCCCGGCCGGACTTTCTCTGGTCACCATCGCGCGCACGCCGAGTTGATCCAGGCCGGCAGCTCTCATCGTTTTCCAACAAAACGCTAACGGAGAGCCAATCTTGCGTTCGTACAGTAGAGGTGAGAGTAGTTGCACCTCGCTGGATGGGAAGCGGTGAGCATCCGCCCCATCCAACCCTCCCCTGAGAGCAGAGACGGACGTCCCAACCGGACGTCCGTCTCTGATTGCTTAGAAGTCGAGCGACATGCTGCCCGCGTTCCAGGTGACAGTGTGTTGCCGCAGGTGTTGAAGCCACAAGAAGGCGCAACTCGGCGGCTGGTGGTTTACTTCGCCCGGCACCGGACGAATCTCGAGTTGGAAATTCACCGTTCCCGGAACGTTCCAGTTCGTCTCGAGCGGCGGCAGGCGCACTTGATAGATGCTGCCGGGTGTCCAGCGTGATGTCGGGAACCAGGCGAGTCCGAGCGGCTGCGAGGCGCAGCCGACCAGCTCGCGGCCCATCCGCTCATAGAGAATGGGCTCCTCATTCACCGGCGATAATCTGGATGGACGAAAGAACACTGTATACGCCAGGTTAGGGATGCGGTGATTCGACAGATCGGTCCCCTGAACGGCGTATCCCAGCACGTCCAGCGCGCCGGCTGAAGCGTCGATCCGGTGTGGAATAGGCGTTCCACCGGCTAGAGCAAAGCGATAGAAACCGGTCGGGATGGAGCTTCGATCCAGCCCTCGCTGGAGCAACATCAGTCCGTCGTTGGCTGCCCGCACGCCCCACCCTGATTTCAAGAGTTGCATCGCTCGGTCATGGAGTTGATAGCTCGGTAGCGGATACGTCGGTGCCGCGACGTCGAGCAAGATGTAGTCTGCTGGCCGCAGCGGTGGATCGGTGCCCACGTCCTCAAACAGGTAGAGGTACCTGCGGCTGCTGAGATGCGGGTCGAGCTGGTCCTGTGTCGATACTGCAGCCGAGGCCGGTATCATGCCCACGAATCGGTCAGCCAAGTGTTGATGGGCAGTGCGCGCCGGGACAGAGTAGGCTGCCCCGAGCGGCGTAAACCCGTTGACGTGCTGGTTCCAGAGCGCGCTCGCCACGATATATACGCCGACGATCAGGGAGGCTTGCCCCGGAGCGATCCGGCGCGTCAGCCACCCCCGAAGTCGGGCCGTTCCGAGTATCCCGGCGATCACGACTACGGCGGCGATCTCCGCTGAATTGTCTCCCACGCCCGAATACATGTGAAAGTCCTGACTGAGGAGATTCAGCGCGAGCGTCGGAGCCGCCAGGAGGAGCGCGAGTGGCGCCAGGAGAGCGGTGTATCCCACTGGAGCGAGGAGGTATCGGAGGTAGCCGACCTTGGGCCAGACAAACACTGCCTTCAAGATCGCGCCGGGGTCGTGCAGCACCGTATGAATGGGACCGTGGAAACCGTGGCAGTGCACCTGGCCGGTCGCGTCCGCCCCACCGCAGAGGTAACCATAGCGGCTCGCCATGTAGGTGACGGTCCCCAATTGCCGGAAGTGCTTTTCGATCACGAGCGCGGCGAACAATGACCATCCGAAACCCATGACGAATGTCAGCAACCCAAGGCGGCGCTCTTTCTGGACGAAAGCGATATACAGGCCAAACATACCCACGACCAGGCCGATCTCCTCCTTGGTTCCCATGGCGGCAGCACTACACAGTAAAAACGGCACATACTGGTGGCGATACGCAAACAGGAACGCGAACAGCAACAGAGGCGTCGCTAGCGACACGGGATGGAACTCGTAAAGATTGAGCGCCTCGACCGTCGGATACAACAGATACGCCAGCGCGAAGACCAACGCCAGTCCCGTGCTGTGCAGGACATCGCGCGCCAGAAGGTACGTAGGGACAGCCCCCAGAGCGATCGCCACGGTCTGAACAATCAGCAAGCTCTCCGGATTCGGGTAGACCACATACGCCAACGAGATCACGGGAAAGAGCGCCTCGACGTGAAACGACAATCGAGTAGTCGTGCGCCAGGCCTCGATGTTGTACGGTAGGCGCATATTGGTGAACGCGAACAGGTGACCGTGAATCGTGTTCCACGCGGCCTGCCCCATATTCCCCATATCCAACGCGTGCATGCTGTATGCCCAGTACGCGCTCAAACTCAGCCAGCCGAACAAGAGGGCGTAGCCGCCGATCATCGCCACGACGAGCAACGGCGCAATGCGCTCCCACCCGGAAGGCACATTCACCGGCGGCTCAGACGGCCTGGTCACGTCCGACAGGGGCGGGGCAACAGCACGAAACATGGCAGGCAATTTTAACGGCAATGCTCGCGCGCTCCGAAGGTGAGGCCCCGGGAGTTGCCCTCCGGGCGGTGCGTTCGGTCCGCTCAGCGGCCTCCGTCGACCTGCCATCGGAGCGAGGAGCCGACCGTGGACGGCAGTGCAAAGCGTCTGGTAGCCTGTCGGAGTATCTTTCGCCGGACTTGAGGTATCGTCTGAACTATCGCACTCGAATCCCAGGCATTGTGACCGCGATTGTCCTCGCTACTTCGATGATTGTCGTCCCCACGCATCGTGCCTTTGCCGGCCCGGTTGGTGACGTAGTTCCGGTTTCAAATGCCGATGGTCGGCTCGGCATGTGCGACGTGCTCGTCGGTTCCCCGGCGGCGAACAGCGGCCCCACCTGGGCCCAACTCGCCTACAGCGCGGGCGCGCGCACCAATCGCTGGGAATTCCGTATGGATAAACTGGAACCCTCGTCCGGTACGTGGAACTTTTCGGCCACCGATTCGGTCGTCTCGAATGACCTTGCTCACGGGCTGGATACCGAGGGCATCCTCATCGGTACGCCTGGCTGGGCAGTGAACGCGGGCCAAACTCCCGGCAATGGGCTCCCCAAAGGGCTCGGCCGTGCCGTCACCGATCCGGCGAATGTCTGGGCCGACTTCGTGCGTCAAACCGTGCGGCACTACGCGGGCCAGGTGGCGTATTGGGAGATCTGGAACGAGCCGGATCTCAAGTACTTCTGGACCAGCTCTCCGTCCGACTACTATCAATTACTCAAAACCAGTTACACCGTTATCAAATCGGTCGATCCGACTGCGAAGGTCGTGTTGGCCGGGATGGTCGTCCCGGATCTGCAATTCTTCTCTGCGGTGCTGGATGCCGCGAAAGCCGATGCTACGAGTCGAGCCACTCATGGCTACTTCGATATTGCCGCCTGGCACGCCTATGGGCCGGCAAAACAGGTATACCCGAACCTCATGCAGATGCGCTCGATTCTCGGCAACCACGGTTTCGGCAGCGCTCCCATCTGGGTAACCGAAGCCGGTTTCCCGGCTTCCAATCCGAACGGCGAGAGCCGGCAGGCCGCATACGTACTGCAATCGATTGCCTATGCCTTCGCAGCCGGGGCGGACCGCGTTTTCGTGTACCGCGCCAGTGACGATCCGACTCCCAAAACATGGGGCATGATCTCAGCCGATGGGATCCCGCGTCTCGCATACACGGCGTTCTCGGTCGCCGCTCAGTACCTCTCTCACGTACAGGCCGCAACGTACGATCCCACGCCGGACGCAGAGCGCTTCGTCTTTTTCACGCCCCAGAACCGCATATCAATGATCTGGAACCATGGCACGGCAGACCGCTCGATGTCGCTTTCTGCCGCCCAGAGGTCGGGCACATTGGTCGACTGGCAGGGTAACGTCACCTCACTTTTCGCTGCGCGCGGTCAGTTCCACCTCACCGCGCCGGGCGGCTCGTACAACCAGGGAGTCGATCCTTCCGGCTCGGTCGTCGGAGGGCCACCGACCATGATTTTGGAGAGTAATTCGCGCCCGAGCGGTCTCGGCGCACCCGCTTACATCCCGCCCGTCGCGGGCGCACACCGGCAGTTGGTGGTCCTCAACGACGCGGCC
Source organism: Chloroflexota bacterium (assembly GCA_036732245.1). Taxonomy (GTDB): domain Bacteria; phylum Chloroflexota; class UBA5177; order UBA5177; family UBA5177; genus JANWJD01. The sequence continues at coordinate 6,277 of DAINCT010000023.1, forward strand.
GTGCCGTCTTCGGTGGAAGTTTCCGTGCCGGGCACCGCCTGGCAACGTGAGGAGCTTCAACTCGGTCCGCACGCCGTACAGTTCGTGGACCTCGACCTACTCGGCGGTCCGACTTACAGCGGACTGTTCCGGATCAGTTCGAGCACGACCGTTACCGCACAAGCGTTGACGGGTCCGGTGTCTGTGCCGGGCATGTCGCCGGCTGGCTCGTGGTCGGTCTCGGCAGCCCCCGGCGCTCTTTTGCTCAGTAATCCGACGGCGTCCATGGTGACGAGTGAGATTACCGCCTTCGGCTACGGCGGCAAGGTGCGTTCGCGCGTGAGCGTTCCGTTGGCGGCATTTGGCTTCGCCCGCTGGACTGCCCCGCCGACGTTCCGCCGCCAGCCGCTCTCGCTTTCCATTCGCTCCACCGGAAAGATTCTCGTGTCCGGGATCTCCGGTCCGCTCTCCAACGCAATTGCACAGCCGCGTGATACCTGGTACACGGTCGCGCCGCAGGCTCCGAAACTCGTGATGTTCAATCCCCAGGGATCCAGTCCGGTACGGGTCAACGTACATTACGTAGGGGCCGGCGTCGGGACCAACAAGCAGGTGAAGTTGGGCGGACACCGTTCCTACATCTTCCCCACGCGCGGAGCGCGGACGGTTGTCGTGTCCGCGACGCATGCGATCTCGCTCGGATACCCGAATTCCGGCGGAGCGCCGCAGCCGATCGGATCCCAGCCCGCCACTCGCACTGCTCTGACGACCGGAGGAGCCACGACCAGCATAACGGTGTACAACCCGTCTGATCGAGCTGCCCAGGTCAGCTTGTCGGTGGTGGGGCGATCCAGCACCTCGACCGTCACCCGCCTGGTTGGTAAAGCCCAGGTGCTTACCGTGCCGGTCAGAAGAGCGGCCGACGCGCCGCGCGGCGTGGTCATCAGTAGCGACATCCCCGTCGTCAGCGCCCCCAGCTCGTAGAGCCGATCGTGGTGCGCGCTCGGGCCGAGTCTGATGCTGTCGCCGGCGGCATGCCGGCGGTGGTGAGTCCCACGCGCCGAACTCTGACCCTAACCTCCGTGCGCAGTTCGCTCCGTACTCGCGCTGTGCTTGAGCCATTCGGGATATGGGTGCTCACCCGTGTGCTCATGGTGGCCCTCACCTACACTGGCGTGATTTTGTTCGGAAACGCGCTCCATGACCCGCAGCACCCGTCGTTTCTACACGCGCTCCTTCCCGCCTGGGCCAATGCGAGGAGTCACGGATGGGACACCCAGTGGTACACCGACATCGCCCGACGCGGCTACGACTGGTCCAAGTCGGTTGGTACCTCCCCTACCGCGTTCTTTCCCCTCTATCCGCTTCTCATTCGTCTCGGCGTCATTTTGACTCACCGCTCGTACCTCGGCGTGGCACTTGCGATCTCGAATCTCTGTTTTTTGGGCGCGCTGTCCTTTCTGTGGCGTCTGACCGCGTGGGAGTTCGACCGGGAAGTTGCTGGACGAACCATCCTGTACATAGCCGTCTTCCCGACCGCTCTCTTCTTTTTCGCGGGCTACAGTGAATCGCTCTTTTTGCTCCTGTCGGTTGCTTCCTTTTATTACCTGCGGCGGCGCGACTGGCTGCTGGCCGGACTGCTGGGAGCCCTCGCCTCCGCTACTCGCGTCACAGGCATTCTGCTACTTGTGCCCTTCCTGTACGAATACGCTCGGTACTCGAATTTTTCCTGGCGGAAGGTTGATGCCAGGGGACTTATCGGGCTGGCGTTGGTGCCGATGGGGCTCGTAGCCTTCATGGTGTATCTCCGGGCGACCGTCGGTGATGCGTTCGCCTTTGGACATTACCAGGCGGCCTGGCAAAAGGTGTTCACCCTTCGCCTCTGGGCCGGTACCGTCGAATCGATCCGACAGATTTTGATCGTGCAACCGTGGGCTTCATTCTTTGAGGTTCACAACGTGATCAACCTGACCGCGCTCGTCCTCTTCCTGGCCTCCACGCTGCTGGTCGCGCGCCGGCTTCCGGCTGCCTATGCGCTCTACCTCGCCGCCTTCTGGTGCGTCACGCTCACCAGTCCGGCTATCGCCAACGGGTATCCAGTCCCCCTCATTTCGATGTCGCGCTACGTGGTGACGCTGTTTCCGGTTTTTATGGTATGGGGATTGGTTGGGAGTCGCGGCCACTGGCACGACGTGTACCTGATCCTGGCGACCGCGTTTCTCGCCGTTTTCACCGTGCAGTTCTTGATCGGCGGATGGATCATCTGACATGCATGGGAGTCTCGTAACCAACTGTCTCGTGCCGGCGTTGTACCTCCAGAACCGACGTCATCTGAGTCGAAATCACTTCGCGGGGCGACTTGCAACGTACGTAAACGATCCACTCCATATGCGGGGAAGTCTCGTAGAGGCAGGCCCACGCGGTGGTGGACATGGACGCCGAGGCCGATCGCCACGTCGGGCCATCCCCACGTCGATCGGGCTATTTCAAATTTCTATTGGAACGCGGCACCGTGCCGCAAAGGTATGTGGCAGACTCAATCGCAAACCGTTCCCGTGTCAATCCACACGCACGCTAACCGTTGTAGCGTCGACCCTTGTGGTCGACCTCTCGCCGCTATTCGGAATTCGGACGATCTTGCATCCGATCCGACGTGGTCCCTCGCGGTCATATGGGAGACTGTCTCGCAAAATACTCACCTTACCCATTGACATTCGCGCTACCAGTTGCAGCTCGGCGCTCTCTGTATTGCAAAACATTCCCTCAATCCCATCGACACGCGTGCAAATCGTCGTAGCTCGGCGCTCCGTCGCCGAGGCGCGCGTGGACGTCTCTGCCTCGACTCCCTCTATTTGCATCTGGCGTGGCGCCGCGCACCGGCATGGGACACTCCGGCGCCACCCCGGGGAACCAGAACCCCGCAACGTCGCATTCCATAGGTCACTCAAAGCTCGGAGGCGCGGATGACGTTTCCCACCCTCGAGTTCGCGGTCTTCTTTGCGGTCGTCCTGCCCGTCTCCTGGCTCCTCATGCCGTATCGAGTGCCGTGGAAACTCTTCATCATCGCTGCAAGCTACTTTTTCTATGGCAGGGCCGACGTGCGCTTCGTCGCCCTGCTGGCAGGGTGTACGCTCTGGAACGCCGCCATGGCTCACTTTCTCTCGGTTGCTCGTAGCCGCGAACGAGTGACGTCGATTCTGCTGACTGTGGCAATTGCGGGAGATCTTGGCCTCCTGGGCTGGTTCAAGTACTACGGATTTTTCGTGCAGAGCGTTGCTTCGTTGACAGTTCGACTGGGAGTGCCGGCCCCGCTCCCGCTGCTCGGCGTCGCACTCCCTGTAGGCATCTCTTTTTTCACCTTTCAGGCCATGTCCTATGTCATCGACGTCAAGCGCGGACGTTGCGGTCGGGTGGCATTTCTAGACTTTGCGCTGTACCTCTCGTTCTTTCCTCACGTCATCGCTGGACCCATCGTTCGAGTGGTCGAGTTGGTCCCGCAATTTGCATCTGCTCGCAATCCACAACGGGTCGAAGCCGTGCGTGCATTCGGATTGATCAGTGGAGGGCTGCTTAAAAAGGTTCTGATCGCCGACCCGATCTCCACGGGGCTGGTAGATCCGGTATTCGGGTCCCCATCTCTGCACTCGCGAGCCGACATTATCGCCGCGACCTATGGCTACGCCGTGCAGATCTACTGCGATTTTTCGGCGTACACCGACATGGCCATCGGGCTGGCCCTGCTCCTGGGTTTCCAGTTTCCTCAGAACTTCAATCGACCGTATACGGCCGTTACCCTGCAGGATTTCTGGCACCGGTGGCACATGAGTCTCTCTCGCTGGCTGCGGGACTATCTCTATGTCGGTCTGGGCGGAAATCGGAAGGGGAGGCTGAAAACGTATCGAAATCTGATGCTCACCATGCTCCTGGGCGGGCTCTGGCACGGCGCCGCCTGGAACTTCGTGCTTTGGGGCGGAATACACGGGAGTGGGCTTTCGCTCGAGCGCTGGTGGGACGAACGCGCCGGGAATCGCGGGAGCCGGCGCGTTCGCTGGCCGCTGCTCCGCTGGTTCCTCACCTTCAATGTGGTGTGTCTCGCCTGGGTATTCTTTCGTGCTCCCGGCCTCAGCACGGTTCTCGAGATGGCAACGCAACTCGAGAAGGGCGACGGTCAGACGACGGTTACATCGCCCATTATCCTGGCGATTGCCACCGGCTTCCTGGTCCAGTTTCTGCCGCGGGCCCCACTGGTCGACGCCCGACTGTTCTTTGGAAGACTCAGCCCCTTGGTGCAGGGAGTCGCTCTCGCCCTGGTACTGTTCACCACGGGCGTCCTGGTCACCGGACAGGGCGTTGCACCCTTCATCTACTACCGCTTCTGACGTGCAGCCCGTGCGTGGACCGTAACAAGGAAGGGCCGAGGGCTCGCTGCGCGCAAATGTGCACGCTCGTTGGCTCCGATCTGGGGCACGTTTGCTAATCACATTAGCTTTAAAGCTATAATCATTAGCTAATTGCAAATGTTCAACCTTGGGAGTCACACATGAAACGCACTACGCTCGGAAACTACACCACTCAGCTCACTCGATTTCCACACGTGTTTCCGGTAAACTCATACCTGGTACGCGAGGACGACGGCTTTACGTTGGTCGACACGACGATTCCCGGCAGCGCGGACTCCATCCTGGCGATCGCCGCTGAGTTCGGAGCGCCCATCGTCCGGATCGTCGTCACGCACGCACACATGGACCATGTCGGGTCGGTTGACTCGCTCCATGCCAAGCTGCCTGGCGCGGAGTTGATGGCTCCTGTCCGTGACGCGCGCTTCCTGGCCGGAGAGCGGACCCTCGATGCTGACGAAACGCAAGGAAAGCTGCGCGGCGCATATTCCACCATCCGGACCGTTCCGTCCCGACTCTTACTGGACGGTGACCGGGTCGGATCATTGCTGGTCGTCGCATCTCCCGGCCACACGCCCGGCCATATCTCGCTCTTCGATGAGCGCGAGGGCACCTTGATTGCAGGCGACGCGTTTCAAACGGCCGGTGGCATCGCTGTTTCCGGTACCGTGAAGCCATTGTTCCCATTCCCCGCGATGGCGACCTGGTACAAGCCCGCTTCCATCCAGAGTGCTCGCCGCCTTTCTGCCCTGAATCCTGAGCGGCTCGCCGTCGGACACGGAAAAGCCATCGAGTCGCCTCGCTCGGCCATGGACCGCGCGATTCGCGAAGCGGAAGCCAAAGCCGACGCCGGAGCGTCGACAGTTGCCTAGGGCTGGATTGACTCGCGAGATCGTCGTCGGCGCCGCCGCACAGATCGTCGACCAGCCGGACGTGGGATTCGAAGGTCTCTCGCTGTCCGATTTGGCCATGAAGCTTCGCGTCCAGACGCCGTCACTCTACAAGCACATCGCCGGATTGCACGCACTTCGACGCGAGCTCACGCTGCTGGGCCTGCGTGAGTTGTACGAGAGACTGTCGGACGCATGCGTTGGTCGTTCGGGGGGCGACGCGGTGCGGGCCCTTGCTCAGGCGTACCGGGCGTTTGCCGGCGAACATCCGGGATTATACGTCGCGGCCGTTGGCGCTCCCGATCCGGGCGATGCCGAACTCGTGGCAGAGTCGAATCGAGTGGTGGCGCTTGTGGTGCGCTCGCTCGAGGGGTACGGCCTGCAGGACGACGATGCGATACACGCGGTCCGATGCATACGGAGCGCACTCCACGGGTTTGTTTCCCTCGAAGCCGCGCACGGCTTCGGTCTGCCCCTGGACCGCGAAGAGACCTTCCGTCGCCTCATCAACCTCTTGATTGCCGGCCTACGAGTCTCTGACACAGGAGCGTCAACCGGTACTGCCGAATCCGCCCCGTGACCTCTCGGACCTGGTCTGCGTCTCGTCCCACTCGCAGGTGACGGACGGCATCAAGATCCCCTGCGCAATCCGCTCTCCCCGCTCCACCTCGACCGGCTGATCGGTGAAGTTATACACCTGGATCTGGATCTCGTCGCCTGGCCCGCAGTAATCCGGGTCGATCACGCCAATCCCGCCGGGAAAGAGCAATCCCTTCCGCGCCGGCGTTCCACTCCGCAGCGCGACCACCAGCACATAGTCCGGTGGGACGCACACGACGACATTCGCCGGAATTCGGGCGACCGAGCGCGGTTGGACGGTGACGCCGACCCGGCATAAAAAGTCGAAACCCGCCGCTCCTTCCGTCGCGTAATGCGGCAAGGGAAGCGACGGGTCGATTCGGGTAATAGGAACCCGCACCCCGCTTAGAGAGTCCCGAACTTGAATGTCGGCGGTGTGATAAAGGGTGGCCCGACTTCAATTACCACCTGCTGATGCTTCGGCAGCGTCACATCTCCGGGATTCCCGGCGTACAGCTTCCCGTTCACGAATGTCTTGACCTGCTCCCCTGGAGCCACCGTGATCGGCCCAATCTTCTGTGCCGTCAATGGCTCGCCCCATATTTTGAAGAATGTCGACACTTTTGGCACAATCTTGCTCGGTGCCTCCATGTGAATAACGCCTTCTTCGTTCGTATGAGTGTGAATCCAGAACAGACAGTCGTGGTTCACGTTGAAACCGATGAGCGCGGGAATCGAGACCTGCTTGCCCTTGTCGATCAAGGTGAGGTGCGCGTGCTCGTGGTAGGTGACGACTTCGCCCCCGGGATTGCAGCCAATGCCGTCGATGGCGGCGGCGGGCACCGCCGTCGGAGTCGCAATGCCAGTGCTGTTACCCGCGTTCGTGGCATTGAACACGACTAAAAGCGCCACTACCGCCAGGACGACCGCCGCACCTGCCAGAAGCCATTTTCGGTCGGGCCCCTTGGCTGCCTGGCGTCCACGCGCCTGTGCACGACGTTCTTGCGCACGGCGCGCCTGTCGAGTCTGTCGTCCCATTCAACCTGCTCCTCAAAACTGACCTGCCTTGCGTCCTCACACAGAAGGGCCGGACCGCGTGGGTCCGGCCGGTAGAGGACAAAAATCTCGCATTAAAGTATACCTGTCTTGTCGGCACTCGCGCGTGCGCATATTCAGAGCGCGCGCGCGCATCGACCAAGCACAGATGTCCACTCTCCAGATCGAGTCGGCGCAGCGCGTGATCGTCGGTATCGGCAATCGCCGGCTCAACGCAAAGGCGTGGTCCCACTCCAGACCTTCCGCGAAATCGGGGGCGCGGACCGCACCGTCAGACGGATTCATGGTCAGGCGCTCAATGCTCGCTCGCCCAGGTTTCGGCCAGGGGAATCATGTCGTGGTCTCGTTCCACCGGCGTAATAACCAGCAGCGCATTCACCTCAGACCGCCGATACAGCCGCTGGCGCCTAATGCCCTGCCGATAGCTCGTCAACAAGCCTCGGTTTACGTACGAATAGAGCGTCGCCAGCTTGACGCCAAGCGCCGCACACGCCTCCTTGGCGGTGTAAAACTCTGTCGATGAATCGGCGTCCGTGAGTGTCTCCTCGCGTTCCATGAGTCAATGCTAACCCGGAGCGGCACGTCCGTCGAACTTCGTGCAGTAACATCAAGCTTTATAAAGCTATATGGTGTTAATCTGATTGGAGACACGGTCTACGTGTACCAATCGCAGACACGCTTGCAGTGCCTGCGCTTTTCGGTCGTGCCGGATCAGAATCGGAGGAATGAGCCATGACTATCCAGGTCGCGCCGCAGGGTATGGAAGGCGTTATTGCGGCCGACTCCTCGATTACGTCCATTGACGGTCAACGGGGTGAACTCCGCTATCGCGGCTATTCGATCGACGATCTGGCTGCGTCCTGCTCCTTCGAAGAGGTGGTGGGTCTCCTCTGGGACGGCGAGCTCCCCGACAAAGGTCAAACGGCCGAGCTCGCGCGAGAACTTCGGTCGCTTCGCATAGGTCGCCGCGACTTGCTCGACGTGCTCGGTGCGGTCCCGGCCACGGCTCATCCGCTTGATGTCCTGCGATACGTCGTGTCTTGGGATGCCGTCATCAATCCGCACACTTGGGATTCCGGAGCGAAGGCAGATCGCCGGAAGGCTCTAGAAATGGTGGCTTGGTTCCCCACGGTCGTGGCCGGCTATCACCGCCTGCGGCGGGGGGAGGATCCAATAGATCCTGATCCAGATCTGGATACTGCGGCCAGTTTTCTCTACATGCTTACCGGGCGACCGGCGACCGAACTGGCGATCCGAACGCTCGACACGTCGCTGGTGCTGCATGCGGATCACGAATTCAACGCGTCGACGTTTTCGGCCCGGGTGACCGTCGCCACGCAGTCCAACCTGCACTCCGCGGTTGCCTCTGCCCTTGGCACCCTGGCCGGTCCGCGCCACGGCGGGGCCAGCGATCGCATCATCACCATGCTGCGAGAGATCGGCGATCTGACCGCCGTGGAGACGTACGTGCAGGGCCAGTTGTCCCGCCACCAGCGGATTATGGGCTTCGGACATCGCATGTACCGGACAGCCGACCCGCGTTCGCACGCGCTTCGTGCCATGGCGACACGCTTGCTGGCAGACACGCCGCACGAGAGCTGGCTCGACATCCTGGCGCGCCTGAGCGAAGTCGTCGAACGCGAACGCGGTTTGTACCCCAACGTCGACCTGTATGCCGCGCTGGTCAATCATGAACTCGGCATCGATCCAGCTTTCTACACCTCGGTCTTTGCGATCAGCCGCATCGCCGGCTGGACCGCCCACGCCATGGAGCAATTGGACGGGCGGATGATTCGGCCGGTGGCCAACTACATCGGCCCCGCTCCAAGAGCACTCGCAGACACGTAAACCGTTGTAGCTCGACGCTCTCTCGAAAATTATCTCGGTGCACATGCACCCATGCGCTGACCGTCGTAGCTCGGCGCTCCGTCGCCGAGGCGCCCGAGGACGTCTCTGTCTCGAGTCCCACTATTTGCATCAGGCTTGGTGCCGTGCAGCGGCATGGGAAACTCCGTCGCCGAGGCGTCCGATGCGCATCAAGCCAGGGAGACGTCTCCCCTGGTCGGCCGCCGCCTCTATCGAATGGGCGTAGGGCAGGCCCGCGGCTTTAGCCGCAGTGGCCCGCCGCCCGTGTCCCGCGGCGAGATGAGGTCTCATGCGAGCACGCAGGCGGCAACATTCTGCGGCCCGGCCCTGCAATCCCAATCTTGCTCACTTTCATGCATATAGACTCCGTCGCCGAACGGATCACTTTCAATCCCTCTCTTCTGCCTCGGCCACGTGCCTTCCACGGAGCAATCGGCCCCTGTGAGGCACCAGCCTTGGCACCCGCCTCCGGTACTCCTCATACCCAGGGAACGCCTGCAACAGCAACGCCTCTTCATACCGACTCTTTGCCAGAAAAAAGAAACAACACACCGCAGCCAGAACCAGCCCAACGAGACTATTCCAGAACAATGCCCAGCCGAATAGCGCACTCAAAATGGCCGCGTAGATCGGATGTCGGACCGCCGCATACACACCGCTCTCACGCAGGACGGCATCCCGCACTGGCATCGGAGTCGCGACC
>DAINCT010000023.1:15756-18881 GCA_036732245.1 Chloroflexota bacterium
CCTGAACACAACGACTCCCAGGACGGACAGCGCCACGCCGATTGCGCGGGCCGGAATGACTAGCACTCCGACCCACGGACCCTGCACGTGCAACAGCACCTGCGCAACCGGGACCACAATGGTCAGTGCTAACAACGGTATTTGAGCTACGACCCACCATACGGCGCGGCGGCCGTCCACGGTGCCTGTGTTCACGACCTCAATCGCTTCCTTGGCTGGACATTTCTGGGCCCGCGAGCACGCTCAATATCGAATACATCTGGAACAAATATTCGCATATGAGTCATTTGGTGCAGGCTTCCGCTGGGTGTACGGTAGAAGAGTGCTGGTCGACGGGTCGACCGGAGTCGTCCGGCAAGAAAAGGGAGACGGCGCGTGAGCAACATCCTGGTTCTCCTGCTCATTATCGCGGCGGTTAAGTTTGTTTTTTTCGGGGTCGTGCTCTTCTTCGTTTTTCGTCCGGAATTGCGAAACGCGGGGAAGCGGAAGCCCGCGCCCACCACGCCCATTTGCATCTATTGCGAATCTCGTTGGACCCATGCGGTCGACGAGGGGCAGACCCGGTGGGAGCATGACGAACTTGTGCTCGTGACGACCTACGCTTGCGAGCACTGTTCCCTTCCCTTCTGGCGCGTTGAACGGGTCCCCGTGGGGTCGATTAAACACTGACCCATGCGGCGATTTTGTGCCAATTCGCGCTTGTTTCGGCTTCGCGGAAGTGGAACATCTGTTATAATAGGAACTGATTTTGAAAGCTCGGAGCGCTTCCGCGGGTCAGGGGACACAGGGTATGAACACTCGAGATAACATATCGATTCGCGGAGCGCGTGAGCACAACCTCAAGAACGTGGACCTCGTCATTCCACGCGGCAAACTGGTTGTGTTTACCGGTCTCTCCGGATCCGGAAAGTCCAGTCTGGCATTCGACACGATGTTTGCCGAAGGTCAGAGGCGGTATGTCGAGTCGCTCTCCTCGTATGCCCGCCAGTTCCTGGGCCAGATGGACAAGCCTGATGTCGACCATATCGACGGACTCTCGCCCGCCATCAGCATCGACCAGAAAAGTGCAAGCCATAACCCTCGATCAACTGTTGGGACGGTGACGGAAGTCTACGACTACCTGCGACTTCTCTACGCCCGAATCGGGCATCCACATTGCCCAAAATGCGGCCGCGAAATCGCTCGCCAATCCGTGGAGCAAATCGTTGACGAGGTTATGGCGATGCCGTCCGAAAGTCGCATCCTGGTGCTCGGGCCGGTGGTGCGCGGGCGTAAAGGGGAATATCGACACGTTTTCGAGGACGCCCGGCGTGCCGGCTATGTACGCGTGCGCGTCGACGGTCAGGTGCGAGACCTCGCGGAAGAGATTTCGCTCGATAAGTACAAGCAACACGACATCGAAATCGTCGTGGACCGTCTGGTGCTTCCGGCGGCCGATGTGGACACTCACACCCTCGCCGCGGATCGTTCGCGCCTGGCGGATTCCGTCGAAACCGCTCTCAAGCTCGGCGATGGCATCGTGCTGATCCACGACCTGACGGGGGAAGACAGGCTGTTCTCGGAGCATTTTGCCTGCGTGGTGTGTGGGATTTCCTTGCCGGAAATAGAACCCCGCACCTTCTCGTTCAACAGTCCTCACGGGGCTTGCCCGGTGTGCACGGGCCTCGGGACACGCAAAGTCCTCGATCGAAATCTGGTGATTCCGAATCCCAGGCTCTCCATAGCGCAGGGTGCGGTGCAACCGTGGGCGCGATCCGGCACGTCGAGTCCGTATTACCTTTCACTCTTAACGGGCGTCGCGGACGGCTATGGGTTTGACATTAACACGCCGATCGAAGATCTCTCCGACGAGCAGCGCGACCGCATACTCAACGGCAGCGGCGACGAAACGATTTCCGTGAAGCGACACGGCCGACGCTCGATGCAGGTACATTTCGAAGGTGTCTTGCCGAATCTAGAACGCCGTTACAACGACACGGACAGTGATTGGATGAGGGGCGAACTCGAACAGTACATGTCGAGTATTCCGTGCCCCGCCTGCCATGGTGCGCGTCTGAAGCCCGAGAGCATCGGCGTAACGGTGGCGGGACGCTCGATCGTCGACCTGGCATCTATGTCGATCACCAAAGCGTCTCGTTGTTTCGCCGCCATGGCTGATGCAGCGCCGCGCGAAACCGGTGAGATCGAGCTGACTGAGCGCGAGCGAATCATCGCCCGTCAGATCCTCAAGGAGATCAGGGCTCGTTTGCAGTTCCTGTTGGATGTCGGACTAAATTACCTCACGCTGGACCGGACGGCCGCGACTCTGGCCGGGGGTGAAGCGCAGCGCATACGCCTCGCGACGCAGATCGGCTCTGGTCTGATGGGCGTCCTGTACATCCTCGATGAGCCAAGCATCGGCTTGCACCAACGCGATAACGCTCGTCTGATTCGCACGCTGGTACACCTGCGTGATCTCGGCAACACCCTGGTGGTCGTGGAGCACGACGAGGACACGATGCGCGCCGCCGACCACATCGTGGACATCGGTCCGGGAGCCGGCGAACACGGTGGCTACATCGTGGCTGAAGGCACGCTGGACGATATCATGCGGGCTCCGGAATCGATCACGGGGCAGTACATTAGCCGGAAGCGACAGATCGTCATCCCAGCCCACCGCCGCCAGGGTTCAGGCGAAGAGGTCGTGGTCCGCGGGGCACGCGCCAATAATCTCAAAGACATCGACGTGTCGATACCGCTCGGGCGATTCGTGTGCGTCACCGGCGTGTCCGGTTCCGGCAAGAGTACGCTCGTCAACGAGATTCTGTATAAGGCCGCCGCGCAACAGTTGCAGCGGCATCGTGAGCGGGCCGCGGAACACACCACGGTTGAAGGACTGGAACACTTCGACAAAGTGATCGACATCGATCAATCACCCATCGGCCGTACCCCTCGCTCCAACCCGGCGACCTATACCGGTGCATTCACGGCCATTCGTGAACTGTTCGCCTCGGTCCCCGAGGCCAAGATCAGGGGATACAAGGCGGGCCGATTCTCGTTCAACGTGAAGGGAGGTCGCTGCGAGGCGTGTCGCGGCGAGGGCATTATTCAGATTGAGATGAATTTCCTCCCAGACGTGTATGTGC
>DAINCT010000024.1:0-456 GCA_036732245.1 Chloroflexota bacterium
ATCAAGCAATCGTGTATCGCTGCCGTAAGAACTCGTGTCGGCCATCGGGCGGGCGCGGCCTGCCTTCTGGCCCAAAGACGCCCCGGCGCCGAAGAGCCGGGCGGCGCGTGCCGCGTGCCCGCACGCCAGAGCCAGCGCCGCACACCCCTGGATGAACAAGCCCACATTTCGCGGGCCGAGCGTGATCGCGCTCTTTAACGCCTGACCCAGAAGGTCGCCCGCCGCGGCGAGGTCGCCCCGGTCACTTGCCAGGAGGCCGAGAATATGCAGGCCGGGAGTCACGGACCAGGTATCGCCCAGCGCCCGCGCCCCGGCTACCGCCTGCTGCATCAAGTCCGTCGCCCCCCAAGTTGGCCAGCGACGCCGCCATCGCGGCGGGATCGGTGGCGTTCTAGCCGCCCTCTCCGCCTTCACCTCCTGGGTGAGTATCCACGCGCCGCGGCTGTTCCCGTTCCC